>NZ_VMMS01000011.1:0-19834 GCF_013277315.1 Streptococcus sp. 2106 | reverse complement strand
AAAGCAGTGCTTTGAGCAATCTGCGGCTAGCTTCCTAGTTTGCTCTTTGATTTTCATTGAGTATAAAAGAATAGAAAAAGAAGTTGAGACAATGAATCCCAACTTCTTTTGTTTCTTAACGTGACACGCGACGGCGAGCTGCTTTTTTACGGTTTTCTTCGATGAAAGCTGCTTTTTGCTCTTCTGGTTCGATTACTTTCTTTTTAAATGCGTATACTGCACCTGCAACGGCAGCAACAGTTCCTGCGACACCTGTTACAAGACCTTTAGCGAATCCTTTAGCCATGAGTCTTCCTCCTTTATCTTCTTAATCAGCCAGCCCCCTCAAGAGGTCACATTTTTCTGACTGACCTTTTTGTGTTATAATAATAGTAACGAAAAAATGGGAATTTTTCAAGGAAAAAAGATGAAAACAAAAATAATTGTGATTGTTGGACCGACTGCTGTTGGAAAAACAGCCCTTGCCATTGAAGTGGCCAAGCGTTTTAATGGCGAAGTGGTTAGCGGTGATAGTCAGCAAGTCTATCGAGGACTTGATATTGGGACGGCTAAGGCTAGTCCAGAAGAGCAGGAAACTGTTCCTCATCATTTAATCGATGTTAGAGAGGTAACCGAGTCTTACTCGGCTTTTGATTTTGTTTCAGAAGCTAAGATGGCTATTGAGGATATTCACAGCCGTAGCAAGCTGGCCATTATCGCTGGTGGGACTGGACTTTATATCCAGAGCTTGCTAGAAGGTTACCACCTAGGTGGGGAGACTCCCCATGAGGAGATTTTGGCCTATCGGGCTAGCTTGGAGCCTTATACAGATGAGGAATTAGCTCATCTGGTGGAGCAAGCAGACCTTAAAATTCCTCAGTTTAATCGTCGTCGTGCGATGCGTGCCTTGGAAATTGCCCATTTTGGTCAGGAATTGGAAAATCAAGAGACCTTGTATGAACCATTGATTATCTGCTTGGATGATGAGCGCAGTCAATTATATGAACGTATCAATCGCCGCGTGGATTTGATGTTTGAGGCTGGGCTTTTGGATGAGGCTAAGTGGCTCTTTGACCATTACCCTGATGTGCAGGCTGCTAAAGGAATTGGCTACAAGGAACTTTTTCCTTACTTCCGTGGAGAGCAGACCTTGGAGGAAGCTAGTGAGAGTCTCAAACAGGCTACTCGTCGTTTTGCCAAGCGTCAGTTGACCTGGTTCCGTAATCGCATGCAGGTCACCTTTTATCAGATTGGAGAAGCTGGTGTGCAAGACCGCATTTTAAGCCAGATAGAGGAGTTTTTAGATGATTGATACGGAAAAAAAAGAGGAGCGAGTCCTGCTCATAGGTGTGGAATTGCAGGGCATGGACAATTTTGACCTCTCCATGGAAGAATTGGCCAGTTTAGCGAAAACGGCTGGGGCAGTCGTTGTAGATAGCTACAGACAAAAACGTGAAAAATATGATTCCAAGACCTTCGTCGGCTCTGGTAAGTTGGAAGAAATTGCGCTTATGGTGGATGCAGAAGAAATCACCACTGTCATCGTCAACAACCGTCTGACCCCACGGCAAAATGTCAATCTAGAAGAAGTTCTCGGTGTTAAGGTCATTGACCGTATGCAGTTGATTTTGGATATCTTTGCCATGCGGGCTCGAAGCCATGAAGGGAAACTCCAAGTCCACCTAGCCCAGCTCAAATATCTCTTGCCTCGCTTGGTTGGTCAGGGAATTATGCTCAGCCGTCAGGCAGGGGGAATTGGTTCCCGTGGACCTGGTGAAAGCCAGCTGGAGCTGAATCGTCGTAGCGTTCGCAATCAAATCACAGATATCGAGCGCCAGCTCAAGGTGGTTGAGAAAAATCGGGCGACTGTCAGAGAAAAACGTTTGGAGTCAAGCACCTTTAAGATTGGTTTGATTGGTTACACCAATGCTGGAAAATCAACCATCATGAACACCTTGATCAGTAAGACTCAGTATGAAGCGGACGAGCTCTTTGCGACTCTAGATGCGACGACTAAGAGTATCCATCTGGGAGGCAATCTCCAAGTAACTTTGACAGATACCGTTGGCTTTATCCAAGATTTGCCGACAGAGCTGGTGTCCAGTTTCAAGTCAACCTTGGAAGAAAGCAAGCATGTGGACCTTCTGGTTCATGTTATCGATGCCAGCAATCCTTACCACGAGGAGCATGAAAAAACGGTTCTCTCCATCATGAAAGACCTGGACATGGAAGATATTCCTCACTTGACGCTTTATAATAAAGCGGATTTGGTGGAGGATTTCACGCCTACCCAAACGCCTTATGCCCTCATTTCTGCCAAGTCGGAGGATAGTCGTGAGAATTTGCAGGCTTTACTGCTAGAGAAAATCAAGGATATTTTTGAATCTTTTACTCTGCGTGTGCCTTTTTCAAAGTCCTACAAGATTCATGATTTAGAAAGTGTTGCGATTTTGCAAGAACGCGATTATCAGGAGGACGGCGAAGTGATTAGAGGCTACATTTCCGAGAAAAATAAATGGAGGTTAGAGGAATTTTATGACTGATATTAAAACGTTGGCTCTAAAATATGGGGGCTATACAAGTCTGGATAAGGCCTATCTGGATCAGCTTCTAGCTGGTAAAACAGAGCAGGAGCAACTAGCCCTCATTACCCCTCCACCTAGCGTGGTCAATGCTTACTTTGCAGAACTCTATCAGAAAAAGAGTCCTGAAGCAGCGACGGATTATTTTGCAGAACTTAGTCAAGAACTGAATCTTTACAATGCTGAACCCAGTTTCACCTTAGAAAACAAGCCCTTTATTCGCCTAAACCTGTCTAGTAAATCCTTTGGTTTTTGTTATGAGAGTGAGGGTCTGGGTCGGATTTTCTCTGAGAATGAAGAGAAGATTTCAGATGACTTGCTTTTTGAAATTGCACAAATTTTTCCCCATCAGCTTGTCTTTGAGGAGTCTGGTAAGATTAACATGAAGCCTGTTGGAGATGAGGAAGTTGTTAGCGTGGAAAATCTTACAGCTTTGACTGATTTGGAAAATTTGGCTGATGGTCGTAAACGTCTCAAAGGCTACAGTCAAGAGGAGTTATTACAGGAAGCTACAGCTTTTTCTGGCAAGCGCTATTTCCGATCGGAAAACCGCACAGCCATGTTATATATTGATTAATTAGAAAGTATCGAATGGATATTCAATTTTTAGGAACAGGGGCTGGTCAGCCCTCTAAAGCCCGCAATGTCTCCAGTCTCGCCCTGAAACTTTTGGATGAGATTAACGAAGTCTGGCTCTTTGACTGTGGAGAAGGTACGCAAAATCGTATTCTTGAAACCACGATTCGACCACGTAAGGTCAGCAAAATCTTTATCACTCACTTGCATGGAGACCACATTTTTGGCTTGCCAGGTTTCCTTTCTAGCCGTGCTTTTCAGGCCAATGAAGAGCAGACAGATTTGGAAATCTATGGACCGCAAGGAATCAAGTCATTTGTCTTAACCAGCCTTCGTGTGTCAGGTTCGCGCTTGCCTTACCGCATTCATTTTCATGAATTTGACCAAGATTCTCTAGGAAAAATCCTTGAGACCGATAAATTCACTGTGTACGCGGAAGAATTGGATCACACTATTTTCTGTGTTGGTTACCGTGTCATGCAAAAGGATTTGGAAGGAACGCTGGATGCTGAAAAACTCAAGGCGGCAGGTGTCCCATTTGGCCCACTTTTTGGGAAAATCAAAAACGGCCAGGATGTAGTTCTCGAAGATGGGACTGAAATCAAGGCAGCTGACTATATCTCAGCTCCCCGTCCAGGTAAGATTATTACCATTCTTGGTGACACCCGAAAAACCAATGCCAGTGTGCGTCTGGCTGTCAATGCCGATGTCCTAGTTCATGAGTCCACTTATGGCAAGGGCGATGAAATAATTGCTCGTAATCATGGTCACTCTACTAACATGCAAGCTGCACAAGTAGCGGTGGAAGCAGGTGCCAAACGCCTTCTGCTCAACCATATCAGTGCCCGTTTCCTCTCAAAAGATATCAGCAAGCTCAAAAAAGACGCTGCTAGTGTCTTTGAAAATGTCCATGTGGTCAAGGATTTGGAAGAAGTGGAAATCTAGCAGTCACAGAAAGGATAAGTATGCCTACTATTCTCATTACCGGGGCTAGCGGTGGTCTAGCCCAAGAAATGGTCAAACTTCTGCCAAATGCTCAACTCATCTTGCTTGGTCGAAATAAGGAAAAATTAGCCAAACTCTACGGAAACCATCCCCGTGCAGAATTGATTGAAATCGATATTACCGATGATTCAGCCTTAGAAACTCTGGTGGTAGACCTTTATCACCGCTACGGCGAGATTGATGTTTTGATAAACAACGCTGGTTACGGGATTTTTGGGGAATTTGACCAGATTTCTGACCAAGATATTCATCAGATGTTCGAGGTCAATACCTTTGCCCTAATGAATCTGTCTCGTCGCCTTGCGGCTCGAATGAAGGAAAGTCGAAAAGGCCATATCATCAATATTGTTAGTATGGCAGGTTTGATTGCTACTGGCAAGTCCAGTCTTTACTCAGCGACTAAGTTTGCGGCTATTGGTTTTTCAAATGCTCTGCGCCTAGAACTCATGTCCTACGGTGTTTATGTAACGACGGTCAATCCAGGACCAATCCGTACAGGATTTTTTGATCAGGCTGACCCAGATGGAACCTATCTCAAGTCGGTTGACCGTTTTCTATTGGAACCAGATGCAGTGGCTAAAAAGATTGTCAAGATTATAGGAAAAAACAAACGAGAACTCAATCTACCGATGTTGTTGAACCTAGCCCATAAGTTTTATACCCTCTTTCCCAAGCTAGCTGATAAGTTGGCAGGGGAGACTTTTAATTATAAGTAAAAAGAACCAATGCGTAGGTTGTTGCTAGCCTACATATTGGTTCTTATCATTTCTCAACTATCAAACTGAACTTCTTCTAGTAGATAGTCGATAAAGCGTTCGCCCATCTTGGATAGGCTGGTTTTTTCATGCTGGATATAGACCAGCTCAATTGGGTCATCAATATCCAGTGGGATAGAAACGATATTGTCTCCGTTGAGGTTGCTGTTCAAAATCCCTGTTGCGATCGTGTATCCGTCCAGACCAATCAAGAGATTAAAGAGGGTAGCACGGTCGCTGACTACGATAGATTTCTTGTGGTGTTCTTGAGAAAGAATTTCTTCTGAAAAGTAGAAGGAGTTGTGTGTCCCTTGGTCATAGCTGAGGTAAGGGAAATTCTCCAAATCAGACAGTTTGACCTTGTCTTTCTTTGCCAGAGGGTTGGTCTTGCTGACAAAGATATGTGGTTGCGCTGTGAAGAGATGGTGAGCCAGCAGGTGATTGTCATCCAGCATTTTGGTTAAAACATCACGGTTGTAGCTGTTCAAAAAGAGGACACCGACCTCACTACGGAAGTTCTTGACGTCGTCGATAATTTCCCAAGTACGAGTTTCACGAAGGAAGAGCTCGTATTTTTCCATATCGCTTTTCTTGAGTAGCGATACAAAGGCATTGACCACAAAGGCATAGTGTTGAGACGAAACGCTAAAGAGTTCACGGTGGGCGACAGGATTTTTATAGCGTTCCTCCAGAAGCTGAGTTTGCTCGACAACCTGACGAGCGTAGGAGAGGAACTCCATCCCATCACGGGTCAAGGTAATCCCCTTGGGATTGCGGATAAAGATTTCAATACCCATTTCATTTTCCAAGTCTCTCACAGCATTGGAAAGACTTGGCTGAGTGATAAAGAGTTGCTTGGCTGCCTCATTCATGGAGCCAGTTTCGACGATTTTGATAATATAGTGTAATTGTTGAATTCTCATGTTTTTATTGTACCACACTTGCGTCAGAATCGCCAAAGAAGATAGGAAAATCAGGGGGATTGTGTGATTCTCTTCTTGAAAAAAACACAAAATTTTGCTAGAATGAGTCTTATGAAAACATTCTATGATGTGCAGCAATTCCTCAAACGATTTGGTATTATTGTTTATATGGGAAAACGCTTATATGATATTGAACTGATGAAGTTGGAACTCTCTCGGATTTACGATGCAGGGTTGATGGACAAATTAGACTATCTGGAAGCGGAAGCGGTTCTTCGCAGAGAGCACAAGGTAGAATTGGATTATATTGAGAAAAATGGAGAAAAGAACTAATGGTTACTTGGATTTTGTGGGCACTTATACTAGCAATGTTGGCCTGGATGGGCTTTAACTATCTTCGTATTCGCCGTGCGGCTAAAATTGTAGACAATGAGGAGTTTGAAGCCTTGATTCGTACGGGTCAATTGATTGATTTGCGCGATCCAGCAGAATTCCACAGAAAACATATTCTTGGGGCTCGCAATATTCCTTCAAGTCAGTTGAAGACTAGTCTTGCAGCTCTTCGTAAAGATAAAGCTGTCCTTCTTTACGAAAATCAACGTGCGCAGCGTGTTACAAATGCAGCCCTTTACTTGAAAAAACAAGGTTTTTCTGAGATTTATATCCTTTCTTATGGATTGGATTCTTGGAAAGGGAAAGTCAAAGTTGAGAAATAAGAAAACGAGCTTGGATGTTTCCGAGCTCATTTTTTAACCACTTTTTCTAAGAAATTCACGAATGCTTGCCAACTCTTCTGAGTTTAGGGGTCGATAGTCTCCCTCTTGAAGATTCTCATCCAAGATCCAAGGTCCAAAATGAGTGCGTTTGAGTGAGGTTACCTTGACACCAACTGAGAGGAACATTTTTTTTACCTGATGAAATTTCCCCTCTGAAATGGTAATAGAGGCTCGACTGAGGGAAGGACTTGCAGATAGAATTTCTAGTCTTGCAGGTTTACAGACAGTACCATCTAAAAAGACAATTCCCTTTTGAAAGACTTGGATATGGTCAGGTGTTAGAAGTCCATTGACTTCAACTTGATAAGTCTTATCGACATGATATTGGGGATGGAGGAGCTGAAAGCCCAAGGGACCGTTATCGGTCAAGAGGAGGAGTCCCGTTGTATCTCGGTCCAGTCGGCCAACGGCATAGAGCTTGTCAGACTGGATGTCAGATGGAAGCAGGTCCATGACGGTCGGAAGTTCCTTGTCTTTGTTGGCTGTCACGACACCAGCAGGTTTATGAAGCATAAGATAGGTGTGTTCATAGCCTTGAATGATTCGATCCTGAAAAAGGAGTTCTTGTAGTCCTGTATCGATATTTTGAGCTAGGGAGCGGGCTGGGCAACCATCGACTAGAATTTCCCCTCTGAGGAGTGCTTGCTTCATGGCCTTTCGGCTAACTTTTTCTTGGGCTAATAAATTATCTAAACGCATACTGTGCCTATCTTATCATAAGTCGCTTGCTTTGAAAAGGCTTGACGTGAAAAGAAAAGCGGAGTGAAAACATTTACACTTGCTTGAATTATGTTATTTGCTTGAAATTATGGTATAATCGTTCAGTTAGAAAATAAATTTTGAATATTATAGAGGAAATCATGACAAAATTAAGAGAAGATATCCGTAACATTGCGATTATCGCCCACGTTGACCACGGTAAAACAACCCTTGTTGACGAATTATTGAAACAATCAGAAACGCTTGATGCACGTACTGAATTGGCAGAGCGTGCTATGGACTCAAACGATATCGAAAAAGAGCGTGGAATTACCATCCTTGCCAAAAATACAGCCGTTGCCTACAACGGAACTCGTATCAACATCATGGACACACCAGGACACGCGGACTTCGGTGGAGAAGTTGAGCGTATCATGAAAATGGTTGACGGTGTTGTCTTGGTCGTAGATGCCTACGAAGGAACAATGCCACAGACTCGTTTCGTATTGAAAAAAGCTTTGGAACAAGATCTTGTCCCAATCGTGGTTGTCAACAAAATCGATAAACCGTCAGCTCGTCCAGCTGAAGTAGTGGACGAAGTCTTGGAACTTTTCATCGAGCTTGGTGCAGATGATGACCAGCTTGACTTCCCAGTTGTCTATGCTTCAGCGATCAACGGAACTTCTTCATTGTCAGATGATCCAGCTGACCAAGAAGCTACTATGGCACCAATCTTTGACACAATTATCGACCACATCCCGGCTCCAGTAGATAACTCAGATGAGCCTTTGCAGTTCCAAGTATCACTTTTGGACTACAATGACTTCGTTGGACGTATTGGTATCGGTCGTGTCTTCCGTGGTACTGTTAAAGTTGGGGACCAAGTTACCCTTTCTAAACTTGACGGCACAACTAAAAACTTCCGTGTTACAAAACTCTTCGGTTTCTTTGGTTTGGAACGTCGTGAAATCCAAGAAGCAAAAGCAGGTGACTTGATTGCCGTTTCAGGTATGGAAGACATCTTTGTCGGTGAAACCATTACTCCTACAGACGCAGTTGAAGCTCTTCCAATTCTACACATCGATGAGCCAACTCTTCAAATGACTTTCTTGGTCAACAACTCACCATTTGCTGGTAAAGAAGGTAAATGGGTAACTTCTCGTAAGGTGGAAGAACGCTTGCAGGCAGAATTGCAAACAGACGTTTCCCTTCGTGTTGACCCAACTGATTCACCAGATAAATGGACTGTTTCAGGACGTGGAGAATTGCACTTGTCAATCCTTATCGAAACAATGCGTCGTGAGGGATATGAACTTCAAGTATCTCGTCCAGAAGTTATCGTAAAAGAAATCGACGGTGTTAAATGTGAGCCATTTGAGCGTGTACAAATCGACACTCCAGAAGAATACCAAGGATCTGTTATCCAAAGCCTTTCTGAACGTAAGGGTGAAATGTTGGATATGATTTCAACTGGTAATGGTCAAACTCGTTTGGTCTTCCTTGTTCCAGCGCGTGGTTTGATTGGATACTCAACTGAGTTCTTGTCAATGACTCGTGGTTACGGTATCATGAACCATACCTTTGACCAATACTTGCCATTGATTCCAGGTGAAATTGGTGGTCGTCACCGTGGTGCCCTTGTTTCTATCGATGCTGGTAAGGCTACAACTTACTCTATCATGTCTATCGAAGAACGCGGTACTATCTTTGTCAACCCAGGTACTGAAGTTTACGAAGGAATGATCATCGGTGAAAACTCTCGTGAAAACGACTTGACAGTTAACATCACTAAGGCGAAGCAAATGACCAACGTTCGTTCAGCTACTAAGGACCAAACAGCTGTTATCAAGACTCCTCGTATCTTGACACTTGAAGAGTCTCTTGAGTTCTTGAACGACGATGAGTACATGGAAGTAACGCCTGAGTCTATCCGTTTGCGTAAACAAATCCTTAACAAGGCAGAGCGTGAGAAAGCTAACAAGAAGAAAAAATCAGCTGAATAAGAGCTAGAAAGAGAGAAAGATGGTCTATTTAGTCCTAGGGATTTTACTGCTCCTACTCTATGTATTTGCGACACCAGAAAGTATTAAAGGGACAGTCAATATCGTCGCTATGGTATGTATTTTAGTGGCACTTTTGGTTTTGTTGGCTCTATCTTTTCTGAAAATTTTTCAATTACCAACAGAAATGTTCCTAGCAATAGCCATGTTAATCCTAGCTTACTTTAGTGTGAGAGACATCACACTCATGCCAGTCAAAAAAGGTAAAAGAAGATAAAAAAGAGAGTTTTGGCTCTCTTTTTTTGGTAGGAATTTTACAATAGTTTGAATTGTTTTTTTACTATAACATCATCTCTTTTACTTGGATAATATGAATGGGAAAAACTTGAATAAAATTTGTCAATGACATCTATTTTATATTTGGTTAGTACTGGTTGCATATTATTTTGAAATAAAACTACTATATAATATTATTCATATAGGTAATATAAAAATATTATTCATAAAGGTAATATAGTAAAATATCTAAAAAATTCGATTTTTTCCTTGACAACAAATAATAAAAATGCTATTCTTATTATATAAGAAATCGGTTTCAAAAAAAGAGAGAGGAGGATTTATTTTGTTGCATTGTTGCTCAGGGTGTGCTTTTTTTGAAAGGAAAAATAAAATGAAAACGAAAAAACATAGATTACTTGCTCTAGCTCTTATTTCAAGCTTTACATTATTGGGAGCTGCATCAGCTGCTGTACAATATCCAGATGGAGGAGTATGGACATATGGAGAAGGTTCAGGAGGTGGTTGGGCTTTTTCAAATTACTATCATGGTAAAAAATATCATTCTTCTTCTCTTGTAAGTAAATGGGATAGTCATTCAGATAAAGGAACAGCAGTTGCAGGGAAAACTTCAGAGGCTTGGATTTGGACTAAATTTGGGGAACAAGTAGCATTTTACTATGACTATGACTAATATTTAGTTTTCTTAGATAATTCCCCTTGTAAGAAATTACAGGGGGGAATTTTGTTTACAAGGAGTCTACTATGAAGAAACTATTCATATTACTATCAACTTTTTTTCTCAGCTTCTTCCTTGCTTGGATTATTGTCTTACGTGCGCCACAATATTTATATGCAAGCTATGATTCCGTTACTTTACTTCGTGTCAAAAAGGATACTCAGGAACCGACGCGTGAGGTATTTGAACAGGAATTGGAGAATTTTGCAAACTCAGAACAGAGTTTAATAGCTAGAAGAATTGTAGAGCCGAGTAAGGATGGGACGACTCACTTTACTTATGCAACTTATGGTCAGGGAACTTTACCAAAAGAATTCCAAGAAGCTAGCCAAGAAAGTCGTGAACGTAGTGATCCGCTAAATAGTTATCTCCTTTTGTCAGGCTCCTTGACGAAAGAAAAGCTTGCCGATAAATTAGGAGATTTGGGTTATAAAGCAATTGCTGACCGAAAGACACCTCCCTGTTCTCTTGCTTTTCGAATGTTACTAAATCCCCTTATTTTAATTAGTTTAGCAATATTTGGCTTATCTTTCTTTGCTCTAGTGATTATCACTCGGATTAAGGAAATGAGAGCAGCAGGTATAAAACTCTTTTCTGGTCAGACTCTCTTATCCATCATGGGGCATTCTTTATCGACTGATATCAAGTGGCTCCTTCTATCAGCCCTCCTTTCCTTCCTAGGTGGGGGAGTCGTTCTTTTTAGTCAAGGTTTGTTTTATCCTATCTTGTTAGCCACCTATGGTTTTGGGATTAGTTTCTATCTGTTGTTTTTATTGGGTATTTCAATTTTACTAATGCTCCTTTATCTAATGAGTTTGAGTTATAAAGCATTAGTTCCTGTTATTAAGGGGAGATTACCCCTTAAACGCTTGATGGCTTTAACCCTATTGTGTCAGTTAGTAGCTGTTTTTACAGTAGGCTACGCTGTTAAGACGGGCTTGACGTCTTACCAACGATTGAAAGAACTTGAAATTTCAAAACAAGCGTGGAAGGACAGAGCAGACTATTATCAAATTTCTTTTGGCTTAGGTGATAGAGGAAAAGATACAGAAAATCAGAGCAAGTGGTATGAATTTTCCAAAGAAGCAGTTGAACAAGAACAGGCTCTATTTGTAAAAGATAATCTCATTCATTTTGCAAATCCTCAAGGAAAAAATGAACAGGGAGAGACACTGGATACCTATAGTCCAGATGCTAATGTTCTCTATGTCAGTCCAAGTTATTTGGACAAGGAACAGGTCGTGGTAGATGCTGAGACCAAACAGAAGTTAGTCCATCTTCAAAAAGGAGAATTTGGACTCTTACTACCAGAATCTCTTCGTTCACAGGAAGCAGAACTTAAGAAAGCTTTTGAAGAAAGTTTGAACTATTACGGGCAATCAAGTGAGGAGGCAAGTGCTCCTTTAGAGTATGAAATGAGAGCGATTGTTAGCTATCTTCCAACTGGAGAAAAGCGATTTGTTTATAATAACGGTGAAAGCCCAGTATCCATTCAGTACTTAACCGATCCGATTTTAGTTGTATTTACTCCAACATCTACAGGTGATAGTTTCATTTCAAAATATGTTTGGTCTATCAATGCTGGAAAACAACTTTTTATCAAAGGATATGAGAGTGGGCTAGAACTCTTGAAGAAAGCTGGAATTTATGAGCAAGTATCCTATCTTAAAGAAGGAAGAAGTGTTTATCTAACTCGTTATAATGAAGTGCAAACTGAAACAGCAACTTTAATCCTAGGAGCTATTGTGGGGATAGCTAGTTCCTTGTTACTCTTTTATTCTGTCAATCTTCTATATTTCGAGCAATTCCGCCGAGATATTCTGATTAAACGAATTTCAGGTTTACGATTTTTTGAAACACATGCTCAGTATATGGTTAGTCAATTTGCCAGTTTTGTATTTGGTGCTAGTCTCTTTATTTTACGTAGTAGAGACTTGGTAATTGGCTTGCTCACTTTATTCGTCTTTCTAGCTAGTGCAGTTTTGACGCTTTACCGTCAAGCACAGAAAGAATCTCGTGTTTCTATGACAATTATGAAAGGAAAATAGGATGATTGAACTAAAGAATATATCTAAAAAATTTGGAAGCCGTCAGCTATTTTCAGATACAAATCTTCATTTTGAAGGTGGGAAAATTTATGCCTTAATCGGTACAAGTGGCTGTGGTAAGACAACACTTTTGAATATGATTGGACGATTAGAGCCATATGACAAAGGGCAAATCATCTATGATGGTACTTCTCTTAAGGACATCAAGCCTTCTGTTTTCTTTAGAGATTACTTAGGATACCTATTTCAAGATTTTGGATTAATTGAAAGTCAAACCGTCAAAGAGAATCTCAATCTGGGTTTAGTTGGTAAAAAGTTGAAGGAAAAAGAGAAAATCTCTTTGATGAAACAAGCTCTAAACCGTGTTAACCTCTCTTATTTAGATTTAAAGCAACCTATCTTTGAATTATCAGGAGGAGAAGCACAACGTGTTGCACTAGCGAAGATAATTTTAAAGGATCCACCTTTGATCCTCGCAGATGAACCAACCGCTTCCTTAGACCCCAAAAACTCTGAGGAATTACTTTCTATCCTAGAGTCTTTAAAAAATCCGAATCGAACTATTATTATTGCGACCCACAATCCTCTGATTTGGGAGCAAGTGGACCAAGTTATTCGAGTTACCGATTTATCACATAGATGATATGGTAAGATTCATACTCAATGAAAATCAAAAAGCAAACTAGGAAGCTAGCCGCAGGCTGTACTTGAGTACGGCAAGGCGAAGCTGACGTGGTTTGAAGAGATTTTCGAAGAGTATCAGTTAGAAGAAAGAGTCACAAACACACTTTGTGGCTTTTTTATTCCCATAAAAATGGTAAAATAGTAGGAGTAGAAATGGAGTTCGAGACATGAAAGTAATAGATCAATTTAAAAATAAGAAAGTCCTTGTTTTAGGTTTAGCCAAGTCTGGTGAATCTGCAGCTCGTTTGTTGGACAAGCTAGGTGCTATTGTAACGGTAAATGATGGGAAGCCTTTCGAGGACAATCCAGCTGCCCAATGTTTGCTGGAAGAAGGGATCAAGGTCATTACAGGTGGCCATCCTTTGGAACTCTTGGATGAAGAGTTCGCCCTCATGGTAAAAAATCCAGGTATCCCCTACAGCAATCCCATGATTGAAAAGGCTTTGGCCAAGGGAATTCCAGTCTTGACTGAGGTGGAATTGGCTTATTTGATTTCTGAAGCACCAATTATCGGTATCACAGGTTCAAATGGAAAAACAACCACAACGACCATGATTGGGGAAGTTTTGACTGCTGCTGGGCAACATGGTCTCTTATCAGGAAATATCGGCTATCCTGCCAGTCAGGTTGCTCAAACAGCGACAGACAAGGACACGCTTGTCATGGAACTTTCTTCTTTCCAACTCATGGGCGTTCAAGAATTCCATCCTGAGATTGCGGTTATTACCAACCTCATGCCAACTCATATCGACTACCACGGTTCTTTTGAGGAATATGTGGCAGCCAAGTGGAATATCCAGAACAAGATGACAACAGCTGATTTCCTTGTATTGAACTTTAACCAAGACTTGGCAAAGGAATTGGCAAGAAAAACACAAGCTACCGTTGTACCATTCTCAACACTGGAAAAGGTTGATGGAGCTTATCTGGAAGATGGTCAACTCTACTTCCGTGGGGAAGTGGTCATGGCAGCGAATGAAATCGGAGTTCCAGGTAGCCACAATGTGGAAAATGCCCTTGCGACTATTGCTGTAGCCAAGTTTCGTGGTGTAGACAATCAAACCATCAAGGAAACTCTTTCAGCCTTCGGTGGTGTCAAACACCGTCTCCAATTTGTGGATGAAATCAAGGGTGTCAAATTCTATAATGATAGCAAGTCAACCAATATCTTGGCTACTCAAAAAGCCTTGTCAGGATTTGACAACAGCAAGGTCATTTTGATTGCAGGTGGTTTAGACCGTGGCAATGAGTTTGACGATTTGGTTCCAGATATTACTGGACTCAAGAAGATGGTCATTCTTGGTCAGTCTGCCGAACGTGTCAAACGGGCAGCAGACAAGGCTGGTGTGGCTTATGTGGATGCGACTGATATTGCAGATGCGACCCGCAAGGCCTATGAACTTGCGACTCAAGGAGATGTAGTCCTTCTCAGTCCAGCCAATGCCAGCTGGGATATGTATGCTAACTTTGAAGTACGTGGCGACCTCTTTATCGACACAGTAGCGGAGTTAAAGGAATAATATGAAAAAAATTGTCTTTACAGGTGGGGGGACGGTGGGACACGTTACCCTCAATCTTTTGTTAATGCCCAAGTTCATCGAAGATGGCTGGGAAGTCCACTATATCGGGGACAAGAGTGGTATTGAACACCAAGAAATCCTCAAGTCAGGCTTGGATGTCACTTTCCACTCCATTGCGACTGGGAAATTACGTCGTTATTTCTCTTGGCAAAATATGCTGGACGTCTTCAAAGTTGGTTGGGGAATTGTCCAATCGCTCTTTATCATGTTACGAGTTCGTCCACAGGCCCTTTTTTCAAAGGGAGGCTTTGTCTCTGTACCGCCCGTTATCGCTGCGCGTGTGTCAGGAGTGCCTGTCTTTATTCACGAATCTGACCTGTCTATGGGCTTGGCCAATAAAATCGCCTATAAATTTGCTACGAAGATGTATTCAACCTTTGAGCAAGCTTCAAGTTTGTCTAAGGTTGAGCATGTGGGAGCAGTGACCAAGGTTTCAGACCAAAAAACTCCAGAACCAGATGAATTGGTGGATATTCAAACCCACTTTAATCCCAAATTGCCAACTGTATTGTTTGTCGGTGGTTCTGCAGGAGCTCGTGTCTTTAACCAATTGGTGACAGACCATAAGAAAGAACTGACAGAATTCTACAATATTATCAATCTAACTGGAGATTCTAGCCTGAATGAATTGAGCCAAAATCTCTTTCGTGTTGATTACGTGACCAATCTCTATCAACCCTTGATGGAATTGGCTGATATTGTTGTGACACGAGGTGGTGCCAATACGATTTTTGAGCTCTTGTCCATGGCAAAATTACATGTCATTGTGCCGCTTGGGCGTGAAGCTAGTCGTGGTGACCAGATTGAAAATGCAGCTTACTTTGTAAAAAAAGGCTATGCAGAAGAGCTTCAAGAAAGCGATTTGACCTTGGATAGTTTGGAAGAGAAGCTTTCTCACTTACTAAGCTACAAGGAAGACTATCAAGCTAAGATGAAGGCTTCCAAGGAATTGAAATCTCTAACAGATTTTTATCAATTGTTGAAAAAAGATTTATCATAAGGAAAGTAAATGTCAAAAGATAAGAAAAATGAGGGCAAAGAAATCCTCGAAGAATTGAAAGAGTTATCAGAATGGCAGAAACGAAACCAAGAATACCTAAAAAAGAAGGCTGAGGAAGAGGCGGCCCTAGCTGAGGAGAAGGAAAAGGAAAGACAAGCTCGAATGGCTTCAAAATCTGAAAAGTCAGATGCAACCGAGGACCAAGAGAGTGAATCTGATCCAAAAGACTCAAAATCAGCTAAGGAAGAGTCTGAAGAAAAAGTAGAATCCTCAGAGGGTGACAAAGAGGAAGAAGAGATAGAAGAATCAGGGGCTAAAGAGGACGAGGACCGGGACAAAAAGCTTGCTAGAAAGGCTACAAAGGAAAAACCAGCCAAAGCAAAGATTCCTGGCCTTCATATCTTGCGAGCCTTCACGATTTTATTTCCAAGCCTGCTTTTATTGATTGTCTCTGCCTACCTACTCAGTCCTTATGCGATCATGAAGGATATCCGTGTTGAGGGAACGGTGCACACTACGGCTGATGATATCCGACAGGCTTCAGGCATTCAGGATTCGGATTATACGATTAACCTTCTGCTAGACAAGGCAAAATATGAAGAGCAGATTAAGTCTAACTATTGGGTTGAATCAGCTCAACTTGTCTATCAATTTCCAACCAAGTTTACTATAAAGGTCAAGGAATACGATATTGTGGCCTACTATGTTTCTGGAGAAAATCATTATCCTATTCTTTCCAGTGGCCAGCTTGAGACCAGTGCTGTGAGCTTGGTCAGTCTGCCAGAAACTTATATATCAGTTCTCTTTAATGATAGTGAACAAATCAAGGCTTTTGTCTCAGAACTTGCTCAAATTAGTCCAGAACTCAAGGCGGCTATCCAGAAGGTGGAACTAGCCCCAAGCAAGGTCACATCAGATTTAATTCGATTGACCATGAATGATTCGGACGAAGTCTTGGTTCCGCTTTCTGAAATGAGTAAGAAACTGCCTTATTACAGCAAGATTAAACCTCAATTGTCAGAACCAAGTGTGGTCGATATGGAAGCTGGAATCTACAGCTACACTGTAGCGGATAAATTGATTATGGAAGCAGAAGAAAAAGCCAAAAAAGAGGCCGAAGAAGCTGAGAAAAGGCAGGAAGAAGAACGTAAACGTTTAGAAGAAGAACAGAAAAAACAAGAGGAAGAGAGCAATCGAAACCAAACGACCCAGCGCTCATCGCGTCGCTAGGTTTTACCTTTTTCTCATAGTACTTTAGTGACTAGTTTTTACGTTTAATATTTGATATCTGTTTTTCTTTATGTTACATTATGCAGTGTAATCGATTGCAAAATAATTTTTTATGAAGAAGGTAACACATATGTCAGATGAAGTATTCTTATTTGAAGAAATTGAAGAAATCGTAGCCTCTACAGATGGTGAATTTTGGGGGAGTTTTACTTGGAACTGGGGTAGTTCTCTTAATTGGAGTAGCCTATTGTTAAAAAGATAGGGAGTGATAATCATGCAAGATAACTTTTTATTTGAGGAAATTGAAAAAATTTCAGTACCAGTTAGTGATTTTTCAGCTGGACTTGCAACAGGTATCGGATTTGGTTTAGCAATCCTTGCTCTTGCTGGTTGTTGAAGTTTGTTCATTTACTAACATTAAGCTTTTTCAATTTCATTTTAGACAGTCATTTGAATTTTCCGTATTAGTCTTGCAGCAAGAGATTAATAGAATTAGTTATTATT
Source organism: Streptococcus sp. 2106 (assembly GCF_013277315.1). Classification (NCBI taxonomy): domain Bacteria; kingdom Bacillati; phylum Bacillota; class Bacilli; order Lactobacillales; family Streptococcaceae; genus Streptococcus; species Streptococcus sp. 2106. Next base: position 2,478 of record NZ_VMMS01000011.1, on the reverse strand, counting down.
TTATTGATTGCGGACTGAGGGACAGTATCATCTATATATACCATCCAGTAAGAAACATGTATTAGTTGGGAAACAGGAAAAAAATGGTTAGAGCAACTAATAGGTCAAGAATTTACCATATCGGACTTATTAGTGTTAGTAGGGAAGAAATATTATTTAAGATTTTATATTGTTCTTAGTAAAATGGGACTTATAGATTCTATGAAATCACGAAAAAAGATAAATATTTTTAAAATATCTTGGGACTTTAATATAACATTATCTGAAAAATTAAACTATAAAAGATTTAATAAGAATTTTGAAAAAATCCTATTTGGTATTTTCCCATTGGCTCTTATTTTGCAATGTTTTATTATGTATATTTATAGGGCGGATATTTTGACTAATTTCCAAAACTTTCCAATAACGCTAAACATTCTTTTATTTTGGTTGCTTGTTGTTATTATGTCTGCAACGATACATGAATTTAGTCATGCAATAATTGCTAATAATTATCAAATTGAGATCCCAAATTGTGGAATAATGCTACTTTTGTTTAATTTGGCTTTTTTTGTAGATTTAAGTGGGGTGCAATTCTTAAAAAATAAAAAACAATTTTTGAAAATTATGTTAGCAGGAATTGCTTCAAATTCGATTTTATCACTTACAGGTTTACTTGTTTTATTGTTCACATCGTATAAATTGCTTGGACTCTTATTTTTTATCATTAACTTAGGTATGATTTTTATTAATTCAATTCCTTTTTTTCAGTATGATAGTGGTATTATTTTAAGATACTTGAATTCTAACAATAATAACTTGAATTTTCAATATATAGTTCAACTTTTAATAGCATTTGTTATTATTTATTTCCCTTTGAGTCAACTATTACAGTTTTTGACACCTAATATTATTGTTCGTAGTATAGGAGGGGTGGTTGTTTCTATACTGCTTTCTATATTATATATGAGAGGAAGGACGAAATATGTTCTACGTAAATAGTTATGTTTTTGCTTATAAAAAAGAAGGTATAATGTATTTGCGTGGTCGGAGTATGCGGGAAATAGCTATAGAACCTCAAATTTCGCAAGAATTTATCAACGATCTATTTAATAGTTGTAAGGAACTATTAGAGATAGAAGAAGTATTAGGCAGTAAACTAACATTTGAACTATTAAATGAACAAATTTTAATTTCGGATGAGATAGATATTGATAGTAGATATTCTAGAACTAAAGGTTGCTATTCGTTATTTTATAATGAAGAGTATAATAAAATACAGAATAAAACAGTATTAGTATTAGGAGCAGGAGCCTTAGGATGTTATATATATCTAAGTCTAAGTATGTATGGAGTGAGGAAACTTATTGTCGCTGATTACGATATAATAGAACCATCAAATTTAAATAGGCAAATTCTTTATACAGAGTCGGATGTTGGTAAGGAGAAGATTAATGTTCTTTCTGAAAAAATACACAAGTATAATTCAGATGTTCAGGTAGTACCTATTTCTATTAAAGTTTCTTCAGTAGAAGAATTAGAAAAAATTGTTGCGGAATATGGGAGTATAGATTTTATCGTTAAAGCAATTGATACGCCCATTGATATTATAAAAAATGTCAATCAATTTGCTGTATAGCATAAGATATCCTACATATCAGGAGGGTTTAATGGATGCTATCTTATTATTGATAATATATATATCCCTACCATCGGTTCTTGCTTTGGTTGTCGGAATATAAACAAAGATATAAATAAGTACACTTTATCTGATAAGACAAAGTGGCCGACTACACCAGAGATGCCTGCTATTTTGGGAGGGATAATGACTAATTTAATAATTAAAATATTTCTGGGATGTTATAATGAAATCCTAATAGATAACGCTTACGTTTATAATATGAGAAATCATGCTCTAAGTCAAGAAAAATATGTTCTGGAAAACGGAGAATGTCCAATTTGTAAAAAAAATAATAAAGTGAAAGATAACAATATTAGAGCGAAAACATTTATTCGTTCAGTTTGTTTTTGCTTATTATCAGGAGGAGTAGCTTTTTTATCTGCTATTGGGCAGTTCACTGTTATAGAAACACAATTAATAGTATTGTTCTTGGGTATTATTTTTGCCATCATTGGAAAATATAGTATGGCTTTTTTCATCGTTTGAGATTTTATTTTTGCTTGTTAATTTTAGAACATTTATTCAGTTAGCAGTGGATATTTTTATTGGTATGATAATATTTTTAATGCTGTGGATATTTATTATGTTAGGTATAGTGTGTCTTAGTTATTATATAACTTTATTATTTAGCAAGGAGGTTTGAAAATACTTCTTCTGAAGATGATACTTCTTTCACAGTTATGAAGTATATAGCTTCTTCCGTTTCTACTTGTCTCACTTTATACTGGACTAAAATCAAAAAACATCTTATAATAGTAGTTATGAAACTTACAAACGAAGAAACACAAAAAATTGAACAACTCCTAAGAGATTCATCG
>NZ_VMMS01000109.1:0-1444 GCF_013277315.1 Streptococcus sp. 2106 | reverse complement strand
TTTAAAACTATTAGTTTTTCAGAGAGTCCTCAATCCAGATAGTAAGTTATCTACTTATGCTTCTCAAGTAAACTTATTTGGTCATTGGGAAATAAGCCTCAACGCTATTTATCGTTCGTTAGATAAGTTGGATACCTTGAAAGAAAAACTTCTGCTTCATCTTCATAAAGAAGTGAGTCGCATGACCAAGCGTGAAGCACGTTTAGTTTTCTACGATGTAACGAACTACTACTTTGAAACAGATATCCCCGATGAGACGGTTGTTTCAGTTGATGGTGAAATTCTAAAAGAAGGACTAAGAAGGCGAGGTCCTAGTAAGGAACATCGTCCCAAACCCATTGTCCAATTAGGATTATTTATGGATACGAATGGAATTCCCATCAGTTATAAGTTATTTAGAGGAAATCAAACAGATCCTATTACCTATCTTCCAGCTGTTGAGGAAGTTAAAAAACAGTTTGGAATTGAGCGTATTGTGGTGGTGGCCGATAAGGCTATGAATAGCTCTTACAATATTTCTGAGATGATTCATCAAAAAGATGGATGGCTCTTCTCCCAGAAGCATCGTGGACGGCGTGGCGCCTCAAAGGAGCTACAAACACAAATTCTAAATCCAAACGATTGGCAATTTAATAAGGAGTTGACCTTCGCAAAGAAGTCCTATCTACGTGAACGCAAGCTGGGAACGAAGAAGGATTCTCCACTTGTCAAAGAGAAAGTTCTGATTACTTGGTCTAAGAAATACGCTGATCGAGAACGGATTCGTCGGGAAGGTGCTTTAGAATATGCCAGCCAACTAACCAATGCGGAACTCTTTCGACAGACCAGTAAAAAAGGAGGCAAGAAATATCTAGACCTCCACTATCTGGATGAAAAAACAGGGGAACTAAAGCCTTTTTCCCCACTTGTTACCATTGACCATGAGCAGGTTGATTTTGATGCTCAGTTTGATGGTGTGAATGTTCTTGTAACAAGTGAAGTTGGAATGACAGATGAAGAGATGTTGGAGGCTTATAAAGAGTTAGCTAAGATTGAGGATTGCTTCCGCATCACGAAGACAGAGCTTGAAAGTAGACCTGTTTATGTATGGACAGAAAATCATATACAGGCACATTTTTTGACTTGTTTTATCGCTTTAATTCATCTTCGACTCCTCCAACATCAAATTAATTGGAAGATGAGTCCAAGGAGAATCGCTAATGCTCTCAACAGTGCCAAAGCAACTAGGTTACAAGATAATTACTATAGACTACAAGAAAGTCCAGATATGCAGCTACTAAATAGATTATTGGGCATGGAATGGAACAAAGGGTTCGTGAAGTTTGAAGAACTCAAAAATTACGCCAAAGCTCCATATACAACACCTAAACGAGATTAAAGAACAGCGAAATCCCTTGTGGCGCAAGGGGGTAGCTGCCCTTTTGTATTTTTTAAGTGATAAAGT
>NZ_VMMS01000108.1:0-3232 GCF_013277315.1 Streptococcus sp. 2106 | reverse complement strand
ATGGTTACGACCACCACGTGTTTCTTGAAGGAGAGAATCGAGTCCGAACTCCTCATATTTTTTTACAGTTGGCCAAATCGTTGTTTGATTACAGTCTAAAAGCTCTATAATCTCTTTATAAGATTTACCCATCAGACGAAATAGAACGATTTGAAGGCGTTTATGATATTTAGCTGTACGAGAGTCTTTTAAAAGTGTTTTGATAGCTTGGATTTCTTCTTTAGTTGATTTCATATTACTATTATATAATGCTTTTTGATTTTAGCTTAGTATTATCGTAGAAAATGGACTCGGTGCTATGGATAAACCGAATGAGAATGGTTATGTAGCAGATGACTATCGGATTACTTACTTAGAGGCCCACATCAAGGCCATGCGAGATGCCATTTACCAAGACGGGGTTGACTTGCTTGGTTATACGACTTGGAGATGTATCGATCCGGTTTCAGCTGGCACAGGGGAAATGAATAAGCGCTATGGCTTTACCTATGTAGATCGAGATAATGTAGGAAATGGGACTCTCAAACGTAGCAAGAAGAAGTCCTTCTATTGGTACAAGGATGTCATTGATAGCAATGGAGCAAGCATCGAGTAGAGCACATTTGTTTACTATTTTTATAAAATCTTCTCCCTGCTTTATAAGATGTAAAAAAGAGTTCAAATGGAACTCTTTTTTTGTTATAATGAAGGAAGAAAGATCAGACAGGAGAATAAAATGTCAGAACCATTATTTTTACAATCAGTTATGCAAGAAAAAATCTGGGGTGGAACCAAGCTACGTGATGAGTTTGGCTACGACATCCCAAGTGAAAAAATCGGAGAATACTGGGTCATCTCAGCCCATCCAAATGGTGTCTCTAAAGTTGCCAATGGACGCTACCAGGGAACAGACCTGGCTACTTTGTATGCGCAGCACCGTGAATTGTTTGGCAATCGTCCAGAACCTGTATTTCCACTCTTGACCAAAATTCTGGATGCTAACGACTGGCTCAGCGTCCAAGTTCACCCAGACGATGCTTATGGACTCGAGCATGAAGGCGAACTCGGAAAAACAGAATGCTGGTACATCATAGCTGCGGATGAAGGCTCAGAGATTATCTACGGTCACAATGCCAAGTCAAAAGAGGAACTCCGCCAGCAAATCGAAGATAAAAACTGGGATGCCTTGCTGACAAAAGTGCCTGTTAAGGCTGGAGATTTCTTCTATGTACCAAGTGGCACCATGCATGCTATTGGTGCTGGCATCTTGATTCTTGAAACCCAGCAGTCTAGCGATACCACCTATCGCGTCTATGACTTTGACCGCAAGGATGATAAAGGCAACTTGCGTGAACTTCATCTTGAAAAATCCATCGATGTCTTGAGCATTGGTGAGCCAGCAAATAGCCGTCCTGTGACTGTCAAAGCTGATGATTTACGCTCAACTTTACTTGTCTCTAATGATTTCTTCGCAGTGTACAAGTGGGAAATTACTGGAAAAGTTGACTTTGAAAAGACAGCTGACTACAGCTTATTGAGTGTCTTAGCTGGTCAAGGTCAGCTAACTGTTGATGGGAAAAATTATCCAATTCAAAAAGGCAGCTACTTTATCCTACCAAGTGATGTTGAATCTTGGACTCTGGAAGGGCAAGGTTTAGAAGTGATTGTTAGCCATCCATAAAAAAGAAAGGGCCTGAGTTTACTACTCAAGTCCTTTTTAATTACATAAATTGGGCGATGAAGACCACGATGATGATGATTGGAATGACGAAACGAAGAAGGAAGAGCCAGACTTGGAACAGTCCCTGTTTCCATGCGGTTTCATCAAGATGGAGTTCCTCCATTGCAAGAGCCTTTTTAAAGATATAGCCTGTAAAAAGTGAAAGGCAGAGAGCTCCAAATGGCATGAGGAGATTGGAAACCAAGAAGTCCATAGCGTCAAAGAAGGTCTTCCCAAAGATGTGAGCATCCGCCATGACACCGTAAGATAGGGCTGAAGGAATGCCAAAGATAAAGGTCAAAATTCCTAAAATCACACTCCATTTGGCACGTTTGCTGTTATCCTGGTTGGTGACATTGCCCACATTGATCTCCAGCATCACGACAGAAGAAGTGACAGTCGCAAAGAGGAAGAGGACGTAGAAAATGGTTCCAAAAGGCATCGTGTCAAAGAGTTGAGGCAAGACGATAAAGAGCAAGCTCGGTCCCCCTTCAGACTGGATATTGAAGGGGGATCGAGCTTGGAAAATGGCGAGACCTGCCATGATGGATATCGAGATATTCATGGCTACGATGGAGATTCCTGACTGGACTAGATTGGTTTTCTTGTCTAAGTAAGAAGCATAGGTCAGCATGGCTGTAACCCCTAGTGAGAGGGCAAAGAAAGATTGTCCCAGAGCATAGAGGAGACCAGCACTGGTCAGTTTTGAAAAGTCTGGTTTGAGGAAGTAAAGAACCCCTTCCATGGCATTTGGCAAACTGAGAGAACGACCGATGATGACGACAAAGATGATAAAGAGCAGGGGCATCATGACTTTCGAAGCTCTTTCAATCCCTTTTTGAACCCCACGTGATACAATGAAGATATTCAATAGGATAAAGGTCGCTTGAGCTCCTAGAGCAATGGCTGGATTTGAAATGATTGAAGTAAATAACTGAGCATAATCACCCGTTCCACCAATTTGGAACAATTTTCCAAACTCAATGCCTAGATAGACTAAAATCCAGCCGCCAATAACACTGTAGAAAGATAAGAGGATAAAGAGGGCAAAGGCACCAATCCAACCGATAAAGTTGTACTTACTATTCTTGCCTGGTTTTCCAAAGGTTTTGATAGCTGAGACACCAGCACTTCGGCTGAGAGCAAATTCAGCCAGCAATAGGGGGAAACCGATTAAAATAGTGGAAATGAGAAAGACTAGTAAAAAGCCTCCTCCACCGTTAGCAGCAGTCATGTAGGGGAATTTCCAAACGGCTCCAAGTCCGATGGCTGAACCAGCAGATGCTAGAATAAAGCCCAATTTAGAACCCCATTGCGATTTTTCAGACATAGTTAAACTCCTAAAATTAGTGTTACAAAAGAAAAAGCTACTGCCCTTGGCAAATAGCCTCATCAGTACTCAAGATGAGCGTTTCTTTTGATTGATAGACTTGACTATCCTATCATGTTTTCTAAGGTCTGTTAATACTCAATAAAAATCAAAAAGCAAACTAGGAAGCTAGCCGCAGGTTGCTCAAAGCACTGCTTTGAGGT
>NZ_VMMS01000107.1:0-2947 GCF_013277315.1 Streptococcus sp. 2106 | reverse complement strand
GAAAATGATTGAGTATTAAAATATAAAAATCCAAATTTCAAGGTTATGGTAGCACCTCATTCTCCCTATAGCTGCAGTAGAGACTTGCTGGAAGCGAGTTTGGAAATGGCAAAAGAGCTTGCTATTCCAATCCATATCCATGTGGCGGAGACCAAGGAAGAATCAGGCATTATCCTGAAACGATACGGCAAACGCCCCCTCGCCTTTCTAGAAGAACTGGGTTACTTAGATCATCCGTCTGTCTTTGCTCATGGGGTCGAATTAAACGAGCGAGAAATTGAACGCTTGGCAACTTCTCAAGTGGCTATTGCTCACAATCCTATCAGTAATCTCAAACTGGCATCAGGAATTGCTCCAATTATCCAGCTCCAAAAAGCAGGAGTAGCAGTCGGAATTGCGACTGACTCGGTCGCTTCCAATAACAATCTTGATATGTTTGAGGAGGGACGGACTGCAGCCCTTCTTCAGAAGATGAAAAGTGGGGATGCCAGCCAATTTCCTATCGAAACAGCGCTCAAGGCACTGACAATCGAAGGGGCTAAGGTCCTAGGAATGGAAAATCAGATAGGAAGTCTAGAAGTCGGCAAGCAGGCAGATTTTCTCGTTATTCAACCACAAGGCAAAATCCATCTCCAACCTCAGGAAAATATGCTGTCCCACCTAGTTTATGCTGTCAAATCCAGTGATGTTGATGATGTCTATATTGCTGGAGAACATGTTGTTAAGCAAGGTCAAGTTCTGACAGTAGAACTTTAGAAGAAAAATCACGAAAAATTTTAAAAAAAGTTTGTAAAAATCTTGCATTCTTTTTTTGACTATGCTATACTTATATACGGTTTGAAAAAACTGCCTAAGACAGTAGGGGAGCCCGACTCATAAATATCCTACCGAGGACAAAACGTATCATGTAAAAAGAAGCGTATTGTACTTTCGTGTCTAGGTTTGGGCGCGTTTTTCTTTTGGAAAAATTCCCCAAGCAAAATAATTACGGAGGTGAACACACTAATGAGTGAAGCAATTATTGCTAAAAAAGCGGAACTAGTTGACGTAGTAGCTGAAAAAATGAAAGCTGCTGCATCTATCGTCGTTGTAGACGCTCGTGGTTTGACAGTTGAGCAAGATACAGTTCTTCGTCGTGAGCTTCGTGGAAGCGAAGTTGAGTATAAAGTCATTAAAAACTCAATCTTGCGTCGTGCAGCTGAAAAAGCTGGTCTTGAAGATCTTGCATCAGTATTCGTTGGACCATCTGCAGTAGCATTTTCTAACGAAGATGTTATTGCACCAGCGAAAATCTTGAACGACTTTTCTAAAAACGCTGAAGCACTTGAAATCAAAGGTGGTGCAATCGAAGGCGCTGTCGCATCTAAAGAAGAGATTCTTGCACTTGCAACTCTTCCAAACCGCGAAGGACTTCTTTCTATGCTCCTTTCTGTACTTCAAGCGCCAGTGCGCAACGTTGCTCTTGCAGTCAAAGCGGTTGCAGAAAGCAAAGAAGACGCAGCTTAATCTTAAGCTACGTAGCGTAGCCTAGCTACGAAAATCTATTATAAATTTAAAACATATTTGGAGGAAATAACAATGGCATTGAACATTGAAAACATTATTGCTGAAATTAAAGAAGCTTCAATCCTTGAATTGAACGACCTTGTAAAAGCTATCGAAGAAGAATTTGGTGTAACTGCAGCTGCTCCTGTAGCTGTTGCTGCAGCTGGTGCTGCTGACGCTGGTGCTGCTAAAGATTCATTCGACGTTGAATTGACATCTGCAGGCGACAAAAAAGTTGGCGTTATCAAAGTTGTACGTGAAATCACAGGTCTTGGTCTTAAAGAAGCTAAAGAACTTGTTGACGGTGCACCAGCACTTGTTAAAGAAGGCGTTGCAACTGCAGAAGCTGAAGAAATCAAAGCTAAATTGGAAGAAGCTGGAGCTTCAGTTACTCTTAAATAAGAGGCATATACCAATTAGAATTCGGAATACTATAGTATCAGCCTTTTAGAATCGTGAACACATTTTAGAAACTGATAAATTAATTTAGTTTCCTACCAAAAACCCTACCAAAAATTCTTTGGCAGGGTTTTTCTTTTTAACAAATTTATCGTGGAGCACAATTGAATATTGTTCTCCTTTTTTTATTTTCAGGAGGGAAAATGACAAAAGAATTACAATCATCACGCTATATTGTCATTTCGTTTTTAGTACGTGAAATGGGAATAGATATTGTTGAGGCCATATCTCTTATGGCTGAATTAGAAAAAAGTGACTTGGTTCGATTGGAATCAAGTGGAGATTTAATACTAAAAGAACTTGGAGGAGCGCTATGAAACGAATTACCGCAAATCAATACCAAACTTCAGAACGGTATTATAAATTGCCTAAAATTCTTTTTGAGGATCAGAAATATATGGATATGAAACTAGAAGTAAAGGTGGCTTATTCTATTTTAAAAAATCGCTTAGAATTATTTCTAAGTCGTGGTTGGATAGATGAAGAAGGAGCAGTCTATTTAGTATTTTCTAATTCTAAGCTGATGAAGCTGTTAGGTTGTTCGAAGTCAAAATTACTGTCCATCAAAAAAACTCTTAAAGAATATGACTTAATTGATGAAGTCCAACAGTCTTCAAGTGAGAAAGGAAGACTAGCTAATAAGATTTATTTAGGGGAATTATCTTCTACCCCAGTAGCTAATTCAAACAGACCTAGTGTTAAAAAAAGACTGAAAGTTCTATAATGAAGTTAGCCACCCAGCCCTCCTAAAAATTAGATGTTTTAACTAGCTTATAGCTAGCCCTCGATTTCATTTGATAAGAGGCTTGATGCTGTTAGGCTGACAAGCCAAGGCTAAGATTAGCTTTGGTTTAGCTGACAAAACTGCTTCAAGGGTTCCTCTTGTCAAATGAAAGCTCTTCTAGGCATAAGAAAACACCTCTGTGTTATACTTGTTGTTCAA
>NZ_VMMS01000106.1:0-3514 GCF_013277315.1 Streptococcus sp. 2106 | reverse complement strand
TCGATCCCGTTAACTCCCAAAGGTCCCGTAGTGTAGCGGTTATCACGTCGCCCTGTCACGGCGAAGATCGCGGGTTCGATTCCCGTCGGGACCGTTTAAGGTAACGCAAGTTATTTTAGACTCGTTAGCTCAGTTGGTAGAGCAATTGACTTTTAATCAATGGGTCACTGGTTCGAGCCCAGTACGGGTCATATCTGCGGGTTTGGCGGAATTGGCAGACGCACCAGATTTAGGATCTGGCGCTTAACGGCGTGGGGGTTCAAGTCCCTTAACCCGCATTGAGATATAATAAATGAGCCGGCTTAGCTCAGTTGGTAGAGCATCTGATTTGTAATCAGAGGGTCGCGTGTTCAAGTCATGTAGCCGGCATTTTTAGATAGAAGAAAATAGTGCGAACGTAGTTCAGTGGTAGAACACCACCTTGCCAAGGTGGGGGTCGCGGGTTCGAATCCCGTCGTTCGCTTAGAGAGGCCGGGGTGGCGGAACTGGCAGACGCACAGGACTTAAAATCCTGCGATTGGTAACGATCGTACCGGTTCGATTCCGGTCTTCGGCATAATATAATGAGCACCCTTAGCTCAACTGGATAGAGTACCTGACTACGAATCAGGCGGTTAGAGGTTCGACTCCTCTAGGGTGCATTTTTCTATTTAACTCGGGAAGTAGCTCAGCTTGGTAGAGTACTTGGTTTGGGACCAAGGTGTCGCAGGTTCGAATCCTGTCTTCCCGATTCATTACAGAGATATGTGAGTGTGTATTTTTAAAACTAGATATTATATACATTAAGAGAGAATCAGTTTGGTTCTCTTTTTTTGATTTTCAGTAATTCATTTTGGCAGCGTATACTTTTTGTCTCCAGTCTTTTCAATAAATACCGTAGTTTAGGTAACCACATTGAAATTTAACAGATTTTATATTAAATTGAATTTGGAATAGTATAACATCTCTTCTAAAATATTGTTATAAATTGATTTGGATTCCAAAATTAAATTGTTCGATTCTTATTTTATTTTATTATATAACTCTTATAAATTTAGCCTCCTATAAATTTTTAAGAAAGCAATAGAAGGGTTTTGTTCAACGTATAATATATGTGTTTGCCTGATAAAAATTTCTACTTTTTTTGATTTTAAATAAGTATTAGTTTACATTATGGTGTGAATTGGGTTTGATATCTCTTTTGAGGAAGTTGCCTTAGATTTTTCTAATTGTGTTTTATTGTATAGTGTATCTTGCTTGTTTTGAACATAATTTTTTATGACATTTGTCATATTTTCTAGTGACAGAAGCTTCTATCTCCTCTGATTTCAAAAGACTATAATTGTAGTACCAAATGGAGGAAGAAGAGATAAGAAATAAAATGATTATCGCTGTAAGTCTAGTAGCAGCAGGAGTTATGACCTATCTCATGTTTTCGGGATTGGATGAGGATTTCTATCATTTTCCTTGGGAGGTCTTTGCTGGATTTGGAATGATGTCTTGGCTTGTTAGAGAAGGTTTGAAATTAGTCGGAGATGTGAAAAAGGAGTTTGAGGAATGAAAAAAGCGATTATCTATCTCTTTATTGGTCTGTCACTCTTGGTATGGTTGGTAGAAATGTTTACAGGTTGGTTTGATCAAGACTTCCTTTACCAATTCATCCGTGGTGCTTGGGGTTTTGGATTTATGATTTTCGTCGTTTTCCCTATGGGAATGGAGTGATTGAAAGGAGAATATTATGAACATGATTAAGGTACAAGGCTTACATAAAAACATCAAGGGTAAGGCTATTTTGAAGGATATTTCCTTTGAGATAGCTGAAGGTGAATGTGTTGCCATGATTGGGCCAAACGGAGCAGGAAAGACCACACTCTTGGACTGTTTGCTCGGAGATAAATTGGTCTCCAGCGGTCAAGTATCTATTAAAGGTTTACCAGTAACGAGTTCTCAGTTAGACTATACAAGATCCTACCTCCCTCAAGAGAATGTAATCGTTCAGAAACTAAAGGTAAAAGAGTTGATTGCTTTCTTTCAAAAAATTTATCCAAATTCCTTGAGCAATCAGGAAATCGATCAACTATTGCAGTTTAATCAGCAACAGAAAGAGCAATTCGCAGAAAAATTGTCAGGCGGGCAAAAGCGTCTCTTCTCTTTTGTCTTGACCTTGATTGGGCGACCAAAGCTTGTCTTTTTAGATGAACCAACTGCTGCCATGGATACTTCAACTCGTCAACGCTTTTGGGAAATTGTTCAGGAGCTAAAAGCGCAGGGAGTCACCATTCTCTATTCGTCCCATTATATTGAGGAAGTGGAACACACCGCAGACCGCATTTTGCTCTTAAATAAGGGAGAGTTGATTCGCGATACGACACCACTAGCCATGCGTAGCGAGGAAATAGAAAAGCACTTTATCCTCCCTATATCTTATAAGGAAGTCGTTGAGCAGTCTAACTTGGTTGAAAAATGGACTCAAAAACAAGATGCTCTGCAAGTAGTCACACGAGAAGCAGATGCTTTCTGGGAACTGTTAGTTCAAGCAGGATGTAGCATACAAGAAATTGAAGTTAATAATCGTAGTTTGCTGGATACAATCTTTGAAGAAACGCAAAAAGGAGATGACTAAGATGAAACGATGGATGGCACTAAACAAGATAGAATTTCTATTGACCAAACGGCAATCAGTCTATTATTTATTATCAGTAGGGATGCCGACAGCTTTCTATTTATTCTTTTCTGGCATGTACCAGGAGACACCAGGTGGACCAGCGAATTTTATGCGTGCTTACCTCATCTCCATGACGGCCTTTTCCATGATGTCGACAGCTATCTTTTCATTACCAGCTGTCTTACATACCGATAAGATCAACAACTGGCAGAAAACATTACGTCATAGTCCTGTAAATATGGTAGAATATTATCTATCAAAGATAACAAGTATGCTGGTTGATTATTTGGTTTCAATCTTGGTGGTTTTCTCAGTTGGGCATTTTGTAAGAGGTGTGGATATGCCTTTAGCAAGCTGGGTTGGAGCTGCGATTTTGCTGATTATGGGAAGTATTGCTTTTGTAGCGCTTGGCTTGGCCTTGACTCTCTTACCAACTAGTCAGCTGATGTCTGTCGTGGGCAATCTTCTTTACCTTGGCTTGGCTGTTTTAGGTGGGCTCTGGATGCCTATCTCTTTATTTCCAGACTGGATGCAAGCAGTCGGTAAGTGTCTCCCGACCTATCAGTTGATGGAGTTGCTCAAGACCTTCTTAAACAAGGGTGGCATCAATCTATCAGCCACAGTTTATTTACTTGTTTTTTCAGCAGTTTTATTTGGTTTGACTATTTACCTTCAAGGTCATAAGGAGAATGCTTAATGCTTGAAAGACTGAAAAGCATACACTATATGTTTTGGGCCAGTTTGATTTTTATGCTTTTTCCCATCCTACCTGTAGTGATTGGGGAGCTTCCTGCTTGGCATTTATTGGTTGATATTCTATTTGTAGTGACGTATTTGGGTGTTTTAATAACTAATACTGGACTAAAATCA
>NZ_VMMS01000105.1:0-8276 GCF_013277315.1 Streptococcus sp. 2106 | reverse complement strand
CTTGAACTTGAAATTTGGCCTTGGGGAATTTCTTCAAACCACATCAACGTGGTCAGTTCTACCTGCGACCTCAAAACTTATGCTTTGGCTAAACTGGGTTTAGTTTCCTAGTTTGCTGATGGATTTCCATTGACTATAAGCATCCAGACCTCTTTTTCGTCTTCTAAAGAATTCTTAAATTATCAGTCTATTGCAACTTTTCTCATGTGAGTCATTTGGCTTGCTATTGGTTTTCCTTAGTAGTATACTAAGGTAGTAATCATTAAGAAGTGGTTACAAAAAATAATGAACGAGGTAAAATAAAATGGTAGAATTGAAAAAAGAAGCAGTAAAAGATGTAACATCATTGACAAAAGCAGCGCCAGTAGCATTGGCAAAAACAAAGGAAGTCTTGAATCAAGCTGTTGCTGATTTGTACGTAGCTCATGTGGCTTTGCACCAAGTACACTGGTATATGCGTGGTCGTGGTTTCCTTGTATGGCATCCAAAAATGGATGAGTATATGGAAGCTCTTGACGGTCAATTGGATGAAATCAGCGAACGCTTGATCACACTTGGTGGAAGCCCATTCTCTACATTGACAGAATTCCTTCAAAACAGTGAAATCGAAGAAGAAGCTGGTGAATACCGCAATGTTGAAGAAAGCTTGGAACGTGTTCTTGCTATCTACCGTTACTTGTCAGAACTTTTCCAAAAAGGTTTGGATGCCACTGATGAAGAAGGTGACGATGTGACAAACGGTATCTTTGCAGATGCTAAAACTGAAACGGATAAAACAATCTGGATGCTTGCAGCAGAACTTGGACAAGCACCTGGTTTGTAAGAAACAAGGCAACATAGATAAATCTGTAGGAAATTTCTTACAGATTTTTTCTATTTTGTAAGCTATTCCAAACCAGTCTTTTTTTGAGTTTTTTGATAAAATAGTACTATCAGTAAAAAGGATGGAAGCATGACTAAGAAAATCGTAGCTATTTGGGCCCAGGATGAAGAGGGTGTGATTGGTAAGGACAATCGTCTGCCTTGGCATTTGCCAGCAGAACTGCAACATTTCAAGGAAACAACTCTGAATCATGCTATCTTGATGGGGCGCGTGACCTTTGATGGGATGGGGCGTCGCTTGCTTCCAAAACGTGAGACCTTGATTTTGACACGTAACCTAGAAGAAAAGATAGATGGGGTTGCTACTTTTCACGATGTCCAGTCTGTCTTGGACTGGTATCAGGTTCAAGAAAAGAATCTCTACATTCTCGGTGGGAAGCAGATTTTTCAGGCTTTTGAGTCCTATTTGGATGAAGTGATTGTGACTCACATTCATGCTCGGGTGGAGGGAGATACCTATTTTCCTGAGGAGTTTGACTTATCTCTTTTTGAGACAGTTTCAAGCAAATCCTATACCAAAGATGAGAAAAATCCTTATGATTTTACCATCCAATACCGCAAGAGAAAGGAAGTCTAATGGAACGGAGTTTATTTGGTTTATTCACGGCTTTTCTGTGTTTCATCTGCCTTCTGGCAGGAGCACAGGCTTTTCGTAAAAAGCGTTACGGGCTTTCTATCCTGCTCTGGTTAAATGCCTTTACCAATTTGGTCAATAGTGTCCATGCCTTTTACATGACCTTATTTTAGATAGAATGACAGTATAGAATAGAACGGAAGGAAATCATGCCTACAACTAGGAAAAATGATATGATGGTTTATTGCTCATTTTGTGGCAAAAGCCAAGAAGAAGTACAAAAAATAATCGCTGGCAACAATGCCTTTATCTGTAATGAATGTGTGGAGTTGGCCCAGGAAATCATTCGGGAAGAGTTGGCTGAGGAAGTCTTGGCAGACTTGTCAGAAGTTCCAAAACCAATCGAACTCCTCCATATCTTGAATCACTATGTAATCGGTCAAGATCGTGCCAAGCGTGCTTTGGCAGTGGCGGTTTACAACCACTACAAACGTATCAATTTCCACGATACGCGTGAAGAGTCGGAAGATGTGGATTTGCAGAAGTCAAATATCTTGATGATTGGCCCAACTGGTTCGGGGAAAACTTTCCTTGCTCAGACCTTGGCTAAGAGTTTGAATGTACCTTTTGCGATTGCAGATGCGACAGCTCTGACGGAGGCTGGTTATGTGGGTGAGGACGTGGAAAATATCCTCCTCAAACTCCTGCAGGCTGCTGACTTTAATATTGAACGTGCAGAGCGTGGGATTATCTACGTGGATGAAATTGACAAGATTGCCAAGAAGAGCGAGAACGTGTCTATCACACGTGATGTTTCTGGTGAAGGGGTGCAACAAGCCCTTCTCAAAATTATCGAGGGAACTGTTGCTAGCGTACCACCTCAAGGTGGACGCAAACATCCGCAACAAGAGATGATTCAAGTGGATACCAAAAATATCCTCTTCATCGTGGGTGGTGCTTTTGATGGTATTGAAGAAATTGTCAAACAACGTCTGGGTGAAAAAGTCATCGGATTTGGTCAAAATAATAAGGCTATCGATGAAAATAGCTCTTACATGCAAGAAATCATCGCAGAAGATATTCAAAAATTTGGTATTATCCCTGAATTGATTGGACGCTTGCCAGTCTTTGCTGCTCTTGAACAGTTGACAGTAGATGATTTGGTTCGTATCTTGAAAGAGCCAAGAAATGCTTTGGTGAAACAGTACCAAACCTTGCTTTCTTATGATGATGTCGAGTTGGAATTTGACGATGAAGCCCTTCAGGAAATTGCCAATAAGGCTATCGAACGCAAGACAGGGGCGCGTGGTCTTCGCTCGATTATTGAAGAAACCATGCTAGATGTCATGTTTGAAGTACCGAGTCAGGAAAATGTGAAATTGGTCCGCATCACAAAAGAAGCTGTCGATGGAACGGATAAACCAATCCTAGAAACAGCCTAGAGGTGACTATGGAACTGAATACACATAATGCTGAAATCTTGCTCAGTGCGGCTAACAAGTCCCACTATCCGCAGGATGAACTACCAGAGATTGCCCTAGCAGGGCGTTCAAATGTTGGCAAGTCTAGCTTTATCAATACTATGCTGAATCGTAAGAATCTGGCTCGTACGTCAGGGAAACCTGGGAAAACCCAGCTTCTCAACTTTTTTAACATTGACGACAAGATGCGCTTTGTGGATGTGCCTGGTTATGGTTATGCCCGTGTTTCCAAAAAGGAACGTGAAAAGTGGGGGCGCATGATTGAGGAGTACCTAACGACTCGGGAAAATCTCCGTGCGGTAGTCAGTTTAGTTGACCTTCGTCATGACCCGTCAGCAGATGATGTACAGATGTACGAATTTCTTAAGTATTATGAGATTCCAGTCATCATTGTGGCGACTAAGGCGGACAAGATTCCTCGTGGTAAATGGAACAAGCACGAATCAGCAATCAAAAAGAAATTAAACTTTGACCCAAGTGACGACTTTATCCTCTTTTCATCTGTCAGCAAGGCAGGGATGGATGAGGCTTGGGATGCAATCTTAGAAAAATTGTGAGGAAAAGAAAATGGCAAAAACAATTCATACAGATAAGGCCCCAAAGGCTATCGGGCCCTATGTTCAAGGAAAAATCGTTGGCAACCTTTTGTTTGCTAGCGGTCAAGTTCCCCTATCTCCTGAAACTGGGAAAATCGTTGGAGAAACGATTCAAGAACAGACAGAGCAAGTCTTAAAAAACATCGGTGCTATTTTGGCAGAAGCAGGAACAGACTTTGACCATGTTGTCAAAACAACTTGCTTCTTGAGCGATATGAACGACTTTGTTCCTTTTAACGAGGTTTACCAAACGGCCTTTAAAGAGGAATTTCCAGCTCGTTCAGCTGTGGAGGTAGCTCGTCTTCCTCGTGATGTAAAAGTCGAAATCGAAGTCATCGCAGAGATTGGATAAGATAGTTGAAGTTTGGTTCTGCCAAACTTCTTTTGATATAAGGAGAAAAAGATGACAAAGAAACAACTTCACTTGGTGATTGTGACAGGAATGAGTGGGGCAGGGAAAACAGTTGCCATTCAGTCCTTTGAGGATTTGGGATATTTCACTATTGATAATATGCCGCCAGCTCTCTTGCCTAAGTTTTTGCAGTTGGTGGAAACAAAGGAAGACGACCATAAGTTGGCCTTGGTAGTGGATATGCGTAGCCGTTCTTTCTTCTCAGAGATTCAAGATGTTTTGGATGAGTTGGAAGACAAAGAAGAACTGGACTTTAAAATTCTCTTTTTGGATGCAGCTGATAAAGAATTGGTCGCGCGTTACAAGGAAACCAGACGGAGTCACCCTCTAGCAGCAGATGGACGGATTTTGGATGGAATCAAGCTGGAACGTGAGCTCTTGGCCCCTTTGAAAAATATGAGTCAAAATGTGGTGGATACAACTGAACTGACTCCGCGTGAGCTGCGTAAAACCCTTGCAGAGCAGTTTTCAGACCAAGAACAAGCCCAGTCCTTCCGTATCGAAGTCATGTCTTTTGGCTTTAAATATGGAATCCCGATTGATGCGGACCTAGTCTTTGATGTCCGATTCTTGCCAAATCCTTACTACCTACCAGAACTGAGAAACCAAACGGGTGTAGATGAACCAGTGTATCACTATGTCATGAATCATCCTGAGTCAGAAGACTTTTATCAACATTTATTGGCCTTGATTGAGCCGATTTTGCCAAGTTACCAAAAGGAAGGAAAGTCTGTTTTGACTATTGCCATGGGTTGTACGGGTGGGCAACACCGTAGTGTGGCCTTTGCTAAACGCTTGGCGCAGGACTTATCCAAGAATTGGCCTGTTAATGAAGGGCATCGCGACAAAGACCGAAGAAAGGAAACGGTAAACCGTTCATGAGAAAACCAAAGATAACGGTGATTGGTGGAGGGACTGGGATCCCTGTCATTCTTAAAAGTCTGCGTGAAAAAGATGTGGAAATCGCTGCTATCGTAACGGTGGCGGATGATGGTGGTTCATCAGGTGAACTCCGAAAAAATATGCAGCAATTGACACCGCCAGGTGATCTTCGTAATGTTCTCGTGGCCATGTCGGATATGCCTAAGTTTTATGAGAAGGTCTTTCAGTATCGTTTTTCTGAGGATGCGGGAGCCTTTGCTGGCCATCCATTGGGCAATCTCATTATTGCAGGTCTGTCAGAGATGCAGGGTTCGACCTATAATGCCATGCAGTTATTGAGCAAATTTTTCCATACAACAGGGAAAATTTATCCTTCCAGTGACCATCCTTTGACCCTGCATGCAGTCTTTCAGGATGGGACAGAAGTGGCTGGAGAGAGTCATATTGCAGACCATTCAGGCATGATTGACCATGTCTATGTGACCAATACCCTCAACGATGATACGCCTCTGGCTAGCCGTCGAGTAGTCCAGACCATTCTTGAAAGTGACATGATTGTCCTCGGACCTGGTTCTCTCTTTACCTCTATTTTGCCCAATATCGTGATTAAGGAAATCGGGAAGGCTCTTTTGGAAACTAAGGCAGAAATCGCCTATGTCTGTAATATCATGACCCAACGTGGGGAGACGGAACACTTTACAGATAGCGACCACGTGGAAGTCTTGCATCGTCACCTTGGCCGACCTTTTATCGACACTGTCTTGGTGAATATCGAAAAAGTGCCTCAGGAATACATGAATTCCAATCGTTTTGATGAATACTTGGTGCAGGTGGAACATGATTTTTCTGGTCTTTGTAAGCAAGTTCCGCGTGTGATTTCATCCAACTTCCTTCGTCTGGAAAATGGGGGTGCCTTCCACGATGGAGATTTGATTGTGGATGAGTTGATGCGGATTATACAGGTGAGAAAATGAGTTTCACAGTAGCAGTAAAAGAAGAAATTCTAGGTCAACACCATCTGAGCCGGCATGAATTATCTGCCATTATCAAAATGTCTGGCAGTATCGGTCTCTCGACTTCGGGCTTGACCTTGTCTGTTGTGACAGAAAATGCCAAGCTGGCCCGTCACCTCTATGAGTCCTTTCTCCATTTCTATGAAATCAAATCGGAAATTCGTCACCACCAACGGAGCAATCTCCGCAAGAATCGAGTCTATACCGTTTTTACAGATGAAAAGGTGCAGGACCTGCTGAGTGATTTGCACTTGGCAGACTCCTTCTTTGGTCTGGAAACAGGTATTGACGAGGCGATTTTATCGGATGAGGAAGCGGGTCGTGCTTATCTCTGTGGTGCTTTCTTGGCAAATGGCAGCATTCGTGACCCTGAATCGGGTAAGTACCAGTTGGAAATCAGTTCAGTTTATCTGGACCACGCGCAAGGAATTGCCTCCCTTCTTCAGCAGTTTTTACTGGATGCCAAGGTGCTTGAGCGCAAGAAGGGGGCTGTGACCTATCTCCAGCGAGCAGAAGACATTATGGACTTCTTGATAGTGATCGGAGCCATGCAGGCGCGTGATGATTTTGAGCGGGTTAAGATTTTGCGAGAAACCCGTAACGACCTCAATCGGGCCAATAATGCCGAGACAGCTAATATTGCTCGGACAGTTTCTGCCAGCATGAAGACTATCAACAATATCAGCAAAATTAAAGATATCATGGGCTTAGAAAATCTGCCAGTGGATTTGCAGGAAGTAGCGCAGTTGCGGATTCAGCACCCAGACTACTCTATCCAGCAGTTAGCAGATAGCCTCAGCACTCCCCTGACCAAAAGTGGTGTCAATCATAGACTCAGAAAGATAAATAAATTAGCTGATGAGTTATAAAGATATAAAACAAGCCCTTGAATTATCAGTATGATTGGTTGATTCCATTTTTCTAACAGCCTGATGTCGCTAGTTTACAAAATATTAACCTGTTTCTTGACAATTGAATAGAGCATGTGAGATAATAAAGGGGAATTGAGAAGTTCTAGCATTTTAGTGCTAACAGAAATCCCCTCGGTACTGCAATACCGAGGGGATTTTTTCTGGGTTAGATAGCACTAACCATGAAGGTTACTTGTCGAAGTGATCGTCTAACCAACGAGTCACCAGCCATGAGATGATACTCTCGATGACTGCGATAAGTACTATTCTGAGAAGTTCTAGCATCTGTAATACCTCCTTTTCCAAGGCGTATTGTTAGTGCCGTCCCTATTATATCACATGTTTTATCAGTTTGATAGGCATTTTTATTTTTGTTAAAGAAGGGGGAAATATGAGCTAACAAGATAGCCGATGAACTATAAAACCACGAATCCTATGTGACTCGTGGTTCTTTTTTATAAACTAGTAGAGTGTTTTGGTTGTACTTTTTGTTCAGGGTCAATGTAGTTGATGGCATTATTGACAGCAGTTGGAGCTTCTCCAAGCCCTGTCGCAATCAGATCAATTTTTCCGTCATAGTAGCAGCAGTCACCGATAGCATAGATACCTGCTTGGCTGGATTCCTGTTTGCTGTTGACAATAATCTTGTGGCGGTTGAGGTCGAGGCCCCAGTTTTTAAGATTACCAACAGAAGATTTGAAACCATAGTTGACAAAGAGGTGATCTAAGTCAATCATTTCTGTTTCATCAGATTTGACTTTTGTGATTTCAAGTTTATCAAGCGTTTTTCCATCTCCAAGGAGTTGGCTAGGGACGAATGGTGTCTTGATGGTTACAGATGATTCTTGCAAGGCTTGAACACTGTGCTCCAAGGCACGGAAATTATCTCTGCGGTGAACAAGGGTAGTTGGTGCAATTTTTTCAAAAGCCAAAGCCCAATCAACAGCCGAGTCTCCTCCACCAAGAATCGTCACTTTCTTACCAGCATATTGCTGGATGTTGGAAACGTGGTAGTGGATATTTTCATAGCCCTCAACCCCTTCTAGTTCCAAAGGACGTGGTTTGAAAGCACCGCCACCCATAGCGATGATAACTGCTTTAGACAAGTGACTTCCTTTAGAAGTTGTAATGGCAAAGCCTTGATCTTGTTTTTCAATCTCAAGAACTGTTTCATTGAGATGAATAGGGGTATCAAAACCGTTTAGTTGTTCAATCAAGCGGTTGGTCAACTCTTCTCCAGTCAGGTTTGGGAAACCTGGGACGTCTAAAATTTCCTTTTCAGGATAGAGAATAGCAGGTTGTCCACCTAGTTGGGGAAGGGAGTCGATGATTTGAACCTTGGCTTGGCGTAGGTGGGCATAGAAGGCTGCAAAAAGCCCTACGGGACCACCACCTACAATGATAATATCATAGAGTTGAGACATGGTTTCTCCTTTATTTTTTCTAGTCATACTCTTCGAAAATCAAATTCAAACCACGTCAGCTCTATCTGCAACCTCAAAACAGTGTTTTGAGCAACCTGCGG
>NZ_VMMS01000104.1:0-19154 GCF_013277315.1 Streptococcus sp. 2106 | reverse complement strand
AAAGCGCATAGTATCAAGGTTCTATAAAGCCTTGATACTATGCGCTTTTGTGCTTTGACAGTTTTTGTATAGTTTTTGTCCAAGATTTCTAAATCATCTGATTAAATTCCTATTTTTCCCTATCATTGTCCCTGTTTTTTCGAAAATGGAAGGAGTATAATAAATCTATCAATAAAATGATAGGAGGAACTTTATGGGTCATATTTTCTTTTTTCTAAGTGTCTTTTTGGCAGGGATTCTATCCTTCTTTTCTCCTTGTATCTTACCCTTGTTACCAGTCTATGCAGGGGTGTTACTAGATGATAAGGATAGTGCTCAGGCTTCTAGTGGCAAATTTTCCATCTCAGTTGTTAGTTTATTACGAACGCTGGCCTTTATAGCAGGAATTTCCTTTATATTTATTTTGTTGGGCTATGGAGCTGGTTTTTTAGGCGACTTGCTTTATGCTTCTTGGTTTCAATATGTGACGGGTGCGGTTATCATTCTCTTAGGCTTGCACCAGATGGAGATTCTACACTTTAAGGGGCTTTATAAGGAAAAGAGGTTACAACTGCAAGGACAGGGGCAAAATGGTAAGGGCTATAGTCAGGCATTTTTATTGGGCTTGACCTTTAGTTTTGCTTGGACGCCTTGTGTGGGGCCGGTTCTTGGCTCTGTTTTGGCCTTGGCGGCTTCAGGTGGCTCAGGTGCTTGGCAGGGAGCGGGTCTCATGTTGGTGTACACGTTGGGCTTGGCGCTACCATTCTTGCTTCTAGCTCTGACCTCTAGTTATGTTTTGAAACATTTCCGAAAACTTCATCCCTATCTCGGAATCCTCAAAAAAGTGGGTGGTTTTCTCATTATTGTGATGGGACTCTTGGTTCTGTTTGGAAATGCTTCAATTTTAAGTCAATTATTTGAATAAAATGGAAAGGAATATCAATATGAAAAAATGGCAAACATGTGTTCTTGGAGCAGGTTCGCTCCTTTGTTTGACGGCTTGTTCAGGCAAGTCCATGACTAGTGAACACCAAACGAAAGATGAAATGAAGACGGAGCAGACAGCTAGTAAAACAAGCGCAGCTAAAGGGAAAGAGGTGGCTGATTTTGAATTGATGGGAGTAGATGGCAAGACCTACCGCTTGTCTGATTACAAGGGCAAGAAAGTCTATCTCAAATTCTGGGCTTCTTGGTGTTCCATCTGTCTGGCTAGTCTTCCAGATACGGATGAAATTGCTAAAGAAGCTGGCGACGACTATGTGGTCTTGACAGTAGTGTCACCAGGACATAAGGGGGAGCAATCTGAAGCGGACTTTAAGAATTGGTATAAGGGCTTAGATTATAAAAATTTCCCAGTCCTAGTTGACCCATCAGGCAAACTTTTGGAAACTTATGGCGTCCGTTCTTACCCAACTCAAGCCTTTATAGATGGTGAAGGAAAATTGGTCAAAACGCAACCAGGTTTCATGGAAAAAGATGCAATTTTACAAACTTTGAAGGAATTAGCCTAGGAGGTGTCCTATGAATGATAAGTTAAAAATCATCATGTTGCTAGGAGTATTTTTTCTAGCCATAACCGGTTTCTATTTTCTATTGATGAGAAATGCAGGGCAGACAGATGCCTCGCAAATTGAGAAAGCGGCAGTTAGCCAAGGAGGAAAAACAGTGAAAAAAACAGAAGTTAGTAAAGATGCAGATTTGCACGAAATTTATCTAGCTGGTGGTTGTTTCTGGGGAGTTGAGGAGTATTTTTCTCGAGTTCCTGGGGTAACAGATTCCGTTTCAGGCTATGCAAATGGTAGAGGGGAAACAACCAAGTACGAATTGATTAACCAAACAGGTCATGCGGAGACTGTTCATGTCACCTATGACGCCAATCAAATTTCTCTCAAGGAAATCCTGCTTCACTATTTCCGCATTATCAATCCAACCAGTAAGAATAAACAAGGAAATGATGTGGGAACCCAGTACCGTACCGGTGTTTACTACACAGATGACAAGGATCTAGAGGTGATTAACCAAGTCTTTGATGAGGTGGCTAAGAAGTACGATCAGCCTCTAGCAGTTGAAAAGGAGAGTCTGCAGAATTTCGTAGTGGCTGAGGATTACCACCAAGACTATCTCAAGAAAAATCCAAATGGCTACTGCCATATCAATGTTAATCAGGCGGCCTATCCTGTCATTGATGCCAGCAAATATTCCAAACCAAGTGATGAAGAATTGAAAAAGACCCTGTCACCTGAGGAGTATGCAGTCACCCAAAAAAATCAAACAGAACGGGCTTTCTCAAACCGCTACTGGGATAAATTTGAATCTGGTATCTATGTGGATGTGGTAACTGGCGAACCTCTCTTTTCATCAAAGGACAAGTTTGAGTCTGGTTGTGGCTGGCCTAGTTTTACCCAACCCATCAGTCCAGATGTTGTCACCTACAAGGAAGATAAGTCCTACAATATGACGCGTATGGAAGTGCGGAGCCGAGTAGGAGATTCTCACCTTGGGCATGTCTTTACGGATGGTCCACAGGACAAGGGCGGCTTACGTTACTGTATCAATAGCCTCTCTATCCGCTTTATTCCCAAAGACCAAATGGAAGAAAAAGGCTACGCTTATTTACTAGATTATGTTGATTAATACTCTTCGAAAATCGCTTTAAACCACGTCAGCGTCGCCTTACCGTGGGTAGGGTTGAGACGGAGCAAAAACTCAATTTGAGGAGAAAATAAAGCAAATTTTCTAACAATAAAACACATAATATCAAGGATTTTTAATACCTGATACTATGCGTTCTCTAATTTAAAAGACTTTTTGCCCAGTCTCTCTATCCACAACCTCAAAGCGGTACTTTGAGCAACCTGTGGCTAGCTTCCTAGTTTACTTTTTGATTTTCATTGAGTATAAGAAGTCTTTCCTAAGCAGTGAGAGGAGAATTTTGCTATACTGATACTAGTAAGTGGTAAAGGAGAGAAGCATGACCTATACAATCTTAATCGTAGAAGATGAATATCTGGTAAGACAGGGCTTGACCAAGTTGGTCAATGTAGCAGCCTACGATATGGAAATCATCGGTCAGGCTGAAAATGGAAGGCAGGCTTGGGAATTGATCCAAAAGCAGGTGCCAGATATCATTTTAACCGATATCAACATGCCTCATCTAAATGGCATCCAGTTGGCCAGTCTGGTACGAGAAACCTATCCTCAGGTTCATTTGGTCTTTTTAACAGGTTACGATGATTTTGATTATGCCTTGTCTGCTGTCAAACTAGGTGTGGACGACTACCTGCTCAAACCCTTTTCTCGTCAGGATATTGAGGAAATGTTGGGGAAAATCAAACAAAAACTAGACAAGGAAGAGAAAGAAGAGCAGTTACAAGATTTATTGACTAATAGGTTTGAAGGAAACATGGCCCAGAAAATCCAGTCTCATCTGGCTGATAGCCAATTTAGTTTAAAGTCTTTAGCCAGTGACTTAGGTTTTAGTCCGACCTATCTGAGTTCCTTGATTAAGAAAGAGTTGGGCTTGCCTTTTCAGGATTATCTGGTGAGAGAACGTGTTAAACAAGCCAAGCTCTTGCTTTTAACTACAGATCTGAAGATTTATGAGATCGCAGAGAAGGTTGGTTTTGAAGATATGAACTATTTTACCCAACGTTTTAAGCAGATTGCAGGTGTGACACCTCGTCAGTTTAAGAAGGGAGAAGACCGATGAAGCGTTCTTCTCTTTTAGTTAGAATGGTTATTTCCATCTTTCTGGTCTTTCTCATTCTCCTAGCTCTGGTTGGAACTTTCTACTATCAATCAAGTTCTTCAGCCATTGAGGCCACCATTGAAGGCAATAGCCAAACGACCATCAGCCAGACTAGCCACTTTATTCAGTCTTATATTAAAAAATTAGAAACCACCTCGACCGGTTTGACCCAGCAGACGGATGTCCTAGCCTATGCTGAGAATCCCAGTCAAGATAAGGTCAAGGGAATCCGAGATCTATTTTTGACCATCTTAAAGGCAGACCAGGACTTGAAAGCAGTGGTTTTGGTGACCAAATCTGGTCAGGTCATTTCTACAGATGACAGTGTTCAGATGAAAACTTCTTCAGATATGATGGCTGAGGATTGGTACCAAAAGGCCATTCATCAGGGAGCCATGCCCGTTTTGACTCCAGCTCGTAAATCAGATAGTCAATGGGTCATTTCTGTCACTCAAGAACTTCTTGATGCAAAGGGGGGCAATCTTGGCGTGCTTCGCTTGGATATTTCCTACGAAACTCTGGAAGCCTATCTCAACCAACTCCAGTTGGGGCAGCAGGGCTTTGCCTTCATTATCAATGAAAACCATGAATTTGTCTACCATCCTCAACACACAGTTTATAGTTCGTCTAGCGAAATGGAGGCCATGAAACCCTATATCGAGACAGGTCAGGGCTATACGCTAGATCACCAATCCTACGTCAGTCAGGAAAAGATTGCAGGAACTGATTGGACGGTGCTTGGCGTGTCTTCGCTGGAGAAGTTAGACCAGGTTCGGAGTCAATTCATGTGGACCTTGCTTGGGGCAAGTGTCACATCTCTTCTTGTCTGTCTCTTCTTGGTTTGGTTAAGTCTCAAACGCTGGATTGCTCCTTTAAGGGACTTGAGAGAAACCATGTTGGAAATTGCTTCTGGTGCTCAAAATCTTCGTGCCAAGGAAGTTGGTGCCTATGAACTGAGAGAAGTAACTCGCCAATTTAATGCCATGTTGGATCAGATTAATCAGTTGATGGTAGCTATTCGTAGCCAGGAAGAAACGACCCGTCAGTACCAACTTCAAGCCCTATCAAGCCAGATTAACCCCCATTTCCTCTATAACACCTTGGATACCATCATCTGGATGGCTGAATTTCAGGACAGTCAGCGAGTGGTTCAGGTGACCAAGTCCTTGGCAACCTATTTCCGCTTGGCGCTCAATCAAGGCAAGGACTTGATTTCCCTGTCTGACGAAATCAATCATGTCCGCCAGTATCTCTTTATCCAGAAACAACGCTATGGAGATAAGCTGGAATACGAGATTGCTGAAAATCCTGCCTTTGATAACCTAGTCTTGCCCAAGTTGGTTTTGCAACCTCTGGTGGAAAATGCTCTTTACCATGGTATCAAGGAGAAGGAAGGTCAGGGACATATTAGAGTTTCTGTTCAGAAACAGGATTCAGGATTGGTCATCCGCATTGAGGATGATGGAGTTGGCTTCCAAGATGCTGGTGATAGTAGTCAAAGTCAACTCAAACGTGGGGGAGTTGGTCTTCAAAATGTCGATCAGCGTCTCAAACTTCATTTTGGAGAACATTACCAGATGAAGATTGATTCTGCACCCGACAAAGGAACGACGGTTGAAATATACATAAATAGAATAGAAACTAGTTAACTCCCAGTCAATTCTGGGAGTTTTATGCGTAATTGGGCAAGCTTTCCAGGTCGTCTATCTTGCTAAAAACAAGAAAAAACGGTATGATAGATAGTGACAAAAGAGGTAGCAGAGATGAACGAGACACAGATTCAAAGAGAAACACGTCAGATAGTGAAAGATGTTTTAGAAAAGGCCAATTTGAAGCAAGGATCTATCTTTGTTTTGGGTCTTTCCTCTAGTGAAGTGATAGGTGGTCAGATTGGCAAGGAATCCAGCCAAGAAATTGGCGAAATCATTGTGAAGACCATCCTAGATCTCCTAGAAGAAAAAAGAATTCATCTAGCTGTTCAAGGCTGTGAGCATGTCAATCGGGTTCTCGTCGTTGAACGTCAGGTGGCAGAGCAGTTTGGTCTGGAAATCGTCAGTGTCCTTCCTACTCTCCATGCAGGAGGTTCAGGTCAATTGGCAGCCTTTAAGTTTATGCAAGATCCAGTTGAGGTTGAATTTATCAAGGCTCATGCTGGATTGGATATCGGAGATACTGCAATTGGTATGCATGTCAAGCATGTTCAGGTTCCGATTCGCCCTCTTTTGAGAGAGATTGGTCATGCCCATGTAACGGCGCTGGCTAGTCGTCCAAAATTAATCGGAGGTGCGCGTGCGCACTATCCGCAAGATTCTATCAGAAAGTCGTGAGAATAAATAAAGGAGATGAAAGTGTTTAAAAAAGACCGTTTTTCAATTCGTAAGATTAAGGGAGTTGTAGGTTCTGTATTTCTTGGAAGCCTTTTGATGGCTTCTTCTGTAGTGGACGCAGCCACCTATCACTATGTAGATAAAGAGGTTATTTCACAAGAAGCTAAAGATTTAATCCAGACAGGAAAGCCTGATGGAAATGAACTTGTTTATGGTTTGGTGTATCAAAAAAATCAGCTGCCACAAACAGGGACAGAAGCATCTGTTTTGACAGCTTTTGGTTTGCTGACTGTTGGGAGCTTGCTTTTAATCTACAAGAGAAAGAAAATTGCCAGCGTCTTTCTAGTTGGAGCTATGGGATTGGTAGTCCTTCCTAGTGCAGGAGCTGTAGATCCAGTTGCTACTCTAGCACCGGCTAGTCGAGAGGGTGTTGTTGAAATGGAGGGTTATCGTTATGTTGGTTATCTATCAGGTGACATCCTCAAAACGCTTGGCTTGGACACTGTTTTAGAAGAAGACTCAGCTAAACCTGAAGAGGTAACTGTGGTCGAAGTTGAGAATCCCCAAGTAACAACAAATCAGGAGCAAGATAAGCCAGAAAACCGAGCAGTAGAGACAGAGGAAGCTCCTAAAACAGAAGAAAATCCAAAGGAAGAACAAGAACCTAAATCGGAGGTAAAACCTACTGACGAAACCCTTCCTAAAGTAGAAGAGGGGAAAGAAGATTCAGCAGAACCAGCACCAGTCAAATCGGAAAGTCAACCATCAGACAAACCAGCTGAGGAATCAAAAGTTGCAACTCCAGTAGAACAACCAAAAGTCCCAGAACAACCCGTGCAACCTACACAACCGGAGCAGCCAAGGATACCAAAAGAATCATCACAACCAGAAGATCCTAAAGAGGATAAGGTATCGGAAGAGACACCGAAACAAGAAGATGCACAGCCAGAAGTAGTAGAAACAAGAGATGAGGCTTCTAATCAACCTGTTGAAGAACTAAAAGTGGAAACGCCTGCTGTAGAAAAACAAACGGAACCAGCTGAGGAACCAAAAGTTGAACAAGCAGGTGAACCAGTCGCGCCAAGTGAAGGCGAAAAGGCACCAGTCGCGCCAGAAAAGCAACCAGAAGCTTCTAAAGAAGAGAAGACTGCGGAAGAAATACCGAAACAAGAAGAACAACTAGTAGAAGCTCAAGTTGAACCAGAAAGTCAACCAACAGAAACTTCACCAGCTGCTCAACCAGCAGAACATCAGAATGAAGAAACAAAAGTAGAACAGCCAGCAGTAGAACATAAAACAACTCCTGAAGAAGGTGTGTTAAATGTAATAGAGGTTAAGTCTGAAGTTATAGTAACTAAAGAGCCTGTGCCTTTTAAGACAGTTGAGCAAGATGATGAGAACCTCGCTAAGGGAAAAACAAGGGTTATTCGAGAAGGTGTTGCTGGCGAACGCACTATTTTAACTGAAGTCACTACTACTGATGGTAGACAGTCCAGTAAAGTACTAGAGGATACAATAACAACCAATCCAGTAGATGAAATAAAGGGTGTTGGTACTAAAGAACCAGTTGATAAAAGTGAGTTAAAGAATCAAATTGATAAAGCTAGTTCAGTTTCTCCTACTGATTATTCTACAGCAAGTTACAATGCTCTTGGATCTGTTTTAGAAGCTGCAAAAGGTGTATATGCTTCTGACTCTGTAAAACAACCTGAAGTAGATAGCGAGACAGCTAAACTTAAAGATGCTATCGACGCTCTTACTGTTGATAAAACAGACTTAAACAAAACTATCGAAGATGCGAAATCAAAAACTAAAGAGCACTACAGTGATGCATCTTGGACAAACCTTCAAAATGTATTAGCCGAAGCGAAAAAAGTTACAAGCAAACCAGAAGCAAAACAAAGCGAAGTTAATCACATTGACGAAAAACTTAAATCCGCTATTGCTGGATTAAATACAGATAAGACTGAACTTGAAAAACAACTGAATCTTGTAAACGAAAAAACTCAAGCTGACCACAGTACTACATCTTGGAACACTCTAGAAGAATCGAAAAATGCCGCTCAAACTGTAAAAGATAAGGCTACCTCTACTCAAGCTCAAATCGACGAAGCTACTAAAAAACTTAAAGCTGCTATTGACGCTCTAAGCGTTGATAAAACAGACTTAAACAAAACTATCTCTGATGCGAAATCAAAAACTAAAGAACACTACAGCGATGCAACTTGGGCAAATCTTCAAACTGTACTAGCTGAAGCTGAAAAAGTTACAAGCAACCCAGCAACAAAACAAAGCGAAGTAAATCACATTGACGAAAAACTGAAAGCTGCTATCGCTGGTTTAAATACAGATAAGACTGAACTTGAAAAACAACTTGCTGATGTTAAGTCTAAAACTGCAGCGGACTACAGCACTACATCTTGGAATGCTCTAGAAGAATCGAAAAATGTCGCTCAAACTGTAAAAGACAACAATAAGGCTACTCAAGCTCAAATCGACGAAGCTGCTAAAAAACTGAAAGCGGCTATCACTGATTTAACTACAGATAAGACTGAACTTGAAAAACAACTTGCTGATGCTCAGTCTAAGACTGCTACTGACTACAGTACTGTATCTTGGAGCGCTCTAGAAGAGGCAAAAAATGCCGCTCAAGCTGTAGAAGATAACGCTACTGCTACTCAGGCTCAAATCGATGATGCTGCTAAAAAACTGAAATCTGCTATCGATGCTCTTACTGTTGATAAAACAAAATTACAAGAACAAATAAAAGATGCAGAAATTAAACGAGAAGCTGACTATAGCCCTAATACTTGGAATGAATTTAAAAAAGCTGAAATAAAAGCTAAAGAAATCAACAACCAAACTACTCCACTTCCTAAACAAAGTAAAATAGATGCGACTACTCAAGCTCTTCAAGACGCTATTAAAGCTCTTGCTGTAGATAAAACTGCATTACAAACGGCTATTAACACAGCTAACAGCAAACGTAAAGAAGAATACACTACTCAAACATGGAAATCTTTAGAAGACACTCTTACAGCAGCAAAATCTGTAAATACAGATAAAACTGCTACTCAAAGTAAAGTAGATGAAGCTACTAGAAGATTAGAAGAAGCTATCAAAAACTTAGTTCCATTATCTGCAAAACCAGTATTAACATTTGTAAATACTGATAAGAAAGTATTAGATAAAGAAGTAGTTGCTAAGTATTCTCTAGAAAATCCTACTAAAGCTAAAATCAAATCAATCACAGCTACCCTGAAAAAAGATGGACAAGTTGTTAAGACTGTGAATCTAACAGAAAATAATCTAAATGCGTTATTAGACAATGTAGAATACTTCAAAGAGTATACTCTATCTACTACTATGGTTTATGATAGAGGTAATGGTCAAGAAGAAACTGAAACATTAGAAGATCAACCAATTCAATTAGATCTTAAAAAAGTTGAAATTAAAAATATTAAAGAAACAAGTCTAATAAGTGTTGACGATGAAGGTGTTGAAACTGACTCAAGTTTACTTTCAGAAAAACCAACGAATGTTGCTTCACTTTACCTACGAGTTACAACTCATGACAACAAAGTTACAAGACTTGCTGTTGACAAGATTGAAGAAGTAGAAAAAGACGGAAAAACTTTATATAAAGTTACTGCCAAAGCACCAGACTTAGTTCAACGTAATGCTGATAACACACTTAGCGAAGAGTATGTTCATTACTTTGAAAAACAAAAAGCAAAAGAAGGTAATGTTTACTACAACTTCAATGAGCTTGTAAAAGATATGCAGGACAATCCTACTGGGACCTTTAAGCTCGGTAGTAGTATGAATGCAAGTAACGTTCAACCAGCTGGCAAATCTTATGTAACCAATGCCTTCAAGGGAACATTGGAAAGTACAGAAGGTAATAAATTTGCCATCCATAACATTACGAGACCATTGTTTGGTAACATTGAAGGTGGTACTGTTAAGAATCTCTTACTTGAAGATGTCAACATTGACATGCCTGGATTTAATCGAGTAGCACCAATCGCAGGTGTTATCAAAAATAATTCAACTGTTGAAAATGTTAAAGTAACAGGTAATGTTGTCGGGGGCAACGATGTAGCTGGTATTATCAATAAAATTGATGGTAGTGGTAAGGTAAGTAATGTTGCCTTTATCGGTAAAATTCACGCTGCTGGAAACAAAGGTTGGTACTTAGCAGGTGTTCTAGGTGAAAACTGGAAAGGTATCGTAGAAAAAGCTTACGTTGATGCTGAAATTACTGGTAATAAAGCAAAAGCTGCAGGATTGGTTTATTCTTCTCAAAATGGTGGAAATAACCATACACTGGGTAGAGAAGGTGTTCTCAGAAATTCAGTTGCTAAAGGTTCTATCGAGCTGAAAGAAGCCGTTCAATCAGGTGGCTTGCTTGGTACTAACTGGGCCTTGGGTGCTATTGAAGACAACATCACCATGATGAAAGTCAAAACTGGGGAAATGGTGTTCGGTCACTCGGATATTGATGCTGATGATTACTTCACCTATTCAAGAACAAAACGTAACTTCAGTGTTGAGGGTGTAAGTGAGGGTAATAAATCATACAACAATTCTCGTAAGATTCCTAGCATCTCACAAGAAGAAGCTGACAAGAAGATTGAAGCAATGGGAATCACTGCTGATAAATTCGAAATTGCCCCTCTTGTTGAAGATTCACTTAACAACATCAGGCAAAAAGCTGATACTTATAAAGATACTCAAGATTATGATGCATCTCGTGAACTTGCCTACCGTAATATCGAAAAACTTCAACCGTTCTACAATAAAGAATGGATTGTAAACCAAGGAAATAAATTAGCTGCTGATAGTCATCTTATGACCAAGGAAGTCCTATCAGTTACTGCTATGAAGGGCAATGCCTTTGTAACAGAATTGGCTGATGCTGACCACATTTTGGTGCACTATGCTGATAAGACCAAAGACATCTTTACTGTTTCGCTGAAAGAATCTAATGTCAAACAAGTGAAAGAGTACAGCATTGCTGAACTCGGAGAAGTTGTCTATACGCCTAATATAGTTGACAAAGACCGTAGTGATCTTATCAATGCTATCGTTGAAAAATTAAGCCCAGTTGAGCTACAATCAGATCCTATCTACACACACCTAAATAGAACCGGTCCTAACAAAGTAAATGCGATTAAGAACCTTTACCTCGAAGAAACCTTCAAAGAAGTCAAGGATAATCTGGCGAAATTTGTGAAACAGTTGCTTGAAAATGAAGATCATCAATTAAACACAGATGAATCTGCTAAACGCGCCTTGATCAAGAAGATTGATGACAATAAGGCTGCTGTTCTTCTTGGATTAGCTTACCTAAATCGTTACTACGGTGTTAAATTCGATGACTTTAATATTAAAGAATTAATGCTATTCAAACCTGACTTTTATGGTAAAAATGTTAATGTGTTAGACTTCTTGATTAAGATTGGTTCTAAAGAAAGAAATGTTAAAGGGGATAGAACTTTAGAAGCTTATCGCGAAACTATCGGTGGAGTTATCGGCATAGGCGAGTTAAACAGTTTCTTAGACTATAATATGCGTCTATTCACAGAAGATACGAACCTAAACGATTGGTTCATAAAAGCTACTAAAGATAATGTATATATTGTTGAACCTAAAACTACAACACCTGAATTTGCTGATAAGAAACACAGAGCCTACGAGGGATTAAACAATGACATGCATGGTAAGATGATTTTACCACTTCTTAACCTGAAAGATGCACATATGTTCTTAATCTCAACATATAACACTATGGCTTACAGTTCATTTGAAAAATACGGTAAGAATACTGCAGAAGAACGCGAAGCATTCAAAGCTGAAATCAATAAAGTCGCTAAAGGTCAACAAAATTACCTAGACTTCTGGTCTCGCTTATCATTAGATAAAGTTCGTAATCAACTGCTTAAGAGCAACAACATGGTTCCAACTCCTGTGTTAGATAACCAAAACTATAAAGGAATCAGCACAGATAAATACGGACATACGAATAGTGGTAAAGACGTAGCACCTATCCGTGAATTATACGGACCAACAGGTCGTTACCACGCCACTGATTGGCGTATGGGGGCTGTAGCTCGTATTTACGGTAACCCTTATAAAGATGATTCAGTCTTCTTCATGGTTACTGATATGATTAGTGATTTCGGTATCTCAGCCTTCACTCATGAAACAACTCACGTAAATGACCGTATGGTTTACTTAGGTGGTTCAAGACACCGTGAAGGTACAGATCTTGAAGCATTTGCTCAGGGGATGTTACAAACGCCATCGGTATCAAATCCAAACGGAGAATATGGCGCATTAGGTCTAAACATGGCCTACGAACGTCCAAACGATGGAAACCAATGGTACAACACAAATCCAAATGACCTCACTTCTCGCGCTGAAATCGATCATTACATGAAAGGTTTCAACGATACTCTAATGCTTCTTGACTACCTTGAAGGTGAAGCAGTTCTTGATAAACACAATAAAGACTTAAACAACGCTTGGTTTAAGAAAGTTGCTAAAAAACTACGTAACGCTAATACGAAGAACCAGTATGACGAGGTTCGTGATCTGAATGCAGAAGAAAAAGAATATAACTTGACTTCTGTTAACGATCTAGTAGACAAGAACTTCATGACTAAACACGGTCCTGGTAATGGTACTTATGACCCAACTGGATTTGGCTCTGCCTATGTAACTGTACCAATTACCGCTGGTATCTATGGTGCTAACACAAGTGAAGGAGCTCCAGGAGCAATGTCATTCAAGCATAACACCTTCCGTATGTGGGGTTACTTTGGATATGAAAAAGGCTTCCTAAATTATGCTTCTAACATGCTGAAAAATGAGTCTAAAAAAGCTGGTCATGCTACTCTAGGTGATGATTTTATTATCAAGAAAGTTTCTGATGGTAAATTTAGCAACCTAGAAGATTGGAAGAAAGCTTACTTCGAAGAAGTTGTGGATAAAGCTAAAAAAGGAATTCAATCTATTGAAATTGATAGTACAATATACAATAGTTATGAAGACTTGAAACGTGCATTTGCTGAAGCAGTTGATAAAGATAAGGCGACATTGAAGACAGATAAAGATGGAAATAAATCTGTTTCTATGTCTAATACAGTGACACTTAAAGAAAAACTCTTCAAGAAGTTTCTTCAACAAACAAATAGCTTTAAAACTTCAATCTTTAAATAATCGAAATCTCTCATCTGCTTTGCGGATGAGGGTTTTCTTATTTTATGCTATACTTAAGGTATGCATAGAAAAACAGTGATTGATTTTAGGACTTTAGGAGAGAGATATACCTTTACCAAGCCTATTAGAGAGTTGAAAACGAGAAATGTAGAAGAAGTGGCAGATTTGCTGGCACAAGTGGAAAGCTACCAAGAGCAAGGTTATTATGTGGTGGGGTATGTCAGCTACGAGGCTGCACCTGCTTTTGAGGAAAAATTAGCAGTTCACAAGGATCCCCTACTGGGAGAGTACCTGCTTTATTTTACTGTTCATGATAGCGTAGAAACTTCCCCTATTCCTCTGACTTATGAGGATATTGATTTGCCCTCAAATTGGCAGGAAGTAACGTCTGCAGCAGACTATGAAAAGGCCATTGCCCAAATTCACCATCATTTACGGCAGGGAGATACCTATCAGGTCAACTACACCGTCCAACTTAAGCAAAAGTTAAATGCCAATCCTTTTGCCATCTACAATCGTATGGTGGTAGAGCAGGAGGCGGGCTACAATGCCTATGTGGAACATGACGAGATGGCAGTGATTTCCATGAGCCCAGAGCTCTTTTTTGAGCAAAATGATCGCGAGTTGACAACACGACCAATGAAGGGGACGACTCAGCGTGGGGTAACTGACCAAGAAGATCTTGAACAGGCCAGTTGGTTGGAACAGGATCCCAAAAATCGCTCTGAAAATATGATGATTGTGGACCTCTTGCGCAATGATATGAACCGTATTTCTGAAGTTGGGAGCGAGCACGTGGAGCGTCTGTGTCAGGTAGAGCAGTATTCAACTGTTTGGCAGATGACTTCGACCATCAAGAGTCAGTTGCGAGAGGATGTGGACCTTGTTGAAATCTTCCGCTCACTCTTTCCTTGTGGTTCCATAACGGGTGCACCGAAAATTGCGACAATGGAGATTATCAAGGACTTGGAGCCTCAACCGCGTGGAGTCTACTGTGGAACGATTGGTCTCTTGCTTCCAAATGGACGACGGATTTTTAATGTGGCCATTCGTACCATTCAACTTCACAAAGGTCAAGCCATCTATGGAGTTGGCGGAGGCATTACATGGGATAGCACTTGGGAATCTGAATACCGCGAGGTTCATCAAAAGGCGGCTGTTCTCTATCGTAAACAAGCACGTTTTCAGCTGATTACGACTGGGAAAATCAGCCAAAAACAACTGCTGTTTGAAGAACAACATCTGGAAAGACTGATAAAAGCTAGTCGATATTTTGCCTTTCCTTTTGACCCAGAAATTTTGAGACAAAAGATTGAAGAAGAGTGTCAGACTTGTGATGCTAATCAAGATTACCGCTTGCGAATCAGCCTTAGCAAATCTGGAGAGATAGAAGTCAATCGTCAAGTATTAACACCCCTTAGTCCACAGTTCTGCCAGGCTAAACTTTGTCTGCAAGAAGCCAATTTGCAACTATCCTTTACCTACTTTAAAACCACTCATAGACCGCATTTGAACCTAGGAGAACAAGAGATCATTTACCACAATAAGTCAGGAGAACTGCTTGAAACCTCTATAGGAAATTTGGTTTTGAAAATCACTGGAAAACTCTACACACCGCCTATCCGGCTTGGAATCTTGCCAGGAATTTACCGTCAGTATTTACTAGAAACAGGACAGGTAGAAGAGAAAGTCTTGACTTTAAAAGACTTAGCCCAAGCTGAGGCTATATATGGCTGTAATGTAGTGAGAGGCTTGTATGAATTAAACCTAGAGGAGAATTAGATGAAACTGATATTTTTGCACGGGTTAGGGCAGTCAGCAGAGTCTTGGAAAGAAGTTCGGAATCTACTGACAGATTATCCTTCTGAGGCTATCGAGTTATTTCCTTCTGGAGTTAGTAACTATCAACAAGCTAAAGAGCGAGTTTATCAGCACCTAGCTCAAGAGACAGAACCTTTTGTTTTGATTGGATTGTCCTTAGGTGCTGCCCTGACACTAGAACTTTCCAGTTACGATTCACCAAATCTTCGAGCTTTGATTCTGTCAGGATGCCCGCTTAAATTAGCAGGGAATATCCTATTTTATCTTCAGTTGCTGATTTTTAAACTACTTCCCAAAAGAGTATTTGAAAAACAGGGAGCAGACAAGACTTTTATAATAGGTATTTCCAAAGAATTGAAGACACTTGACTTAACGGATATAGCAGAGAATTGCCCCTATCCAACCTTACTAATTTGTGGCAGCAAAGATAAACCGAATCTTAGTTCTATGAGAAGTCTTCATAAACTAATATCAGAATCCCAATTTCAGATTATCCCAGATGGCCCTCATGTCTTGAATAAGGAAAAACCAAAGGAGTTTGTAGAAAAGACCAGAAGTTTCCTTGAATTGCTGAAATAAGTTTGATAAAATAATAGTGAAATCGATGACATCGTTAGAGGAGAAAGTAATGAACAAACGTCTATTTTTAAAAATGAGTCTGGTGACGTTGTCAATTTTAGCCTTGTTTTCACAACCTGTGTTAGCAGAGGAAAACATTCATTTTTCGAGTTGTAAGGAAGCTTGGGCGAATGGATACGCGGATATTCATGAGGGAGACCCCGGTTATTCTGCCAAGTTATACCGTGATCATGACGGTGTGGCTTGCGAATTGAAAAATGCTCCTAAGGGTGCTTTTAAAGCAAAACAAGCGGCTACAACTCAAACTGATACAACTTCATCCACAGCAAGTGGTTGGGTTAAGCAGGACGGTTCTTGGTACTATTTTGATGGAAATGGAAATCTAGTGAAAAATGCATGGCAGGGAAACTATTACCTGAAAGCTGATGGTAAAATGGCACAGAGTGAATGGATTTATGACTCTTCTTATCAAGCTTGGTATTATTTGACATCAGATGGATCTTATGCTTATAGTATATGGCAAGGAAATTACTATTTGAAATCAGATGGTAAGATGGCCAAAAGTGAATGGGTTTATGATGATTCTTATCAAGCTTGGTATTATTTGACATCAGATGGATCTTATGCTTATAGTGCATGGCAAGGAAACTATTATTTGAAATCAGATGGTAAAATGGCTAAAGGTGAATGGGTTTATGACTCTTCTTACCAAACTTGGTATTATTTGACATCAGATGGATCTTATGCTTATAATACATGGCAAGGGAATTATTATCTAAAATCAGATGGTAAAATGGCTGTCAATGAATGGGTTGATGGTGGACGTTATTATGTTGGTGCGACTGGTTTGTGGAAAGCTAATTCAAAAGTAAGCAATAAAGGTTCTTATTATAGCCTTCAAGGAAAGTATGATGAAATCATAGTTGCCAATAAACATTATCCTATGTCTAAAGATTACTATCCAGGTGAAAATGCTACTGCAAAAGCAGCCTTTTTAAAACTGATTGCACAGATGCAGAAGGAAGGATACGCTATTAGCGATAATTATAGTGGCTTTAGAAGTTATGCAACTCAAGCACAATTATATCAAAGTTATGTGAACCAAGAGGGCCAGGCTGCTGCGGATCGTTATTCCGCCCGTCCTGGATATAGCGAACATCAGACAGGACTTGCTTTTGATGTTATTGGCACAGATGGTCAATTAGTTGAAGATGCTGGTGCGGCTCAATGGTTATTGGATTATGCACCAGACTATGGTTTTGTTGTTCGCTATCCCCGTGGAAAAGAGAGTGTCACAGGCTATATGCATGAGGAATGGCATTTACGTTACATTGGAAAAGAAGCAAAAGAGATTGCTGCAAGTGGTTTGACACTGGAGGAATATTATGGATTTGATGGTGGAGATTATCTGGATTAAAAATCTATATTAGCTAAATGCAAACCTTTGCATAAATGAGTGAATTTTGTTATACTAGTACTGTAAGCATTTTCAATTACTAGACAATGAAAAAGGAGAGTATGATGAGTCAAAAGATTATTGGGATTGACCTTGGTGGAACTTCTATCAAATTTGCAATCTTAACAACAGCAGGAGAAATCCAAGGAAAATGGTCAATCAAGACCAACATTCTGGATGAGGGAAGTCATATCGTAGATGATATGATTGAGTCTATTCAACATCGTTTGGACTTGCTTGGATTGGCAGCAGCGGACTTCCAAGGAATTGGGATGGGATCACCAGGTGTGGTTGACCGTGAAAACGGGACTGTTATTGGTGCCTACAACCTCAACTGGAAAACCCTTCAACCAATTAAAGAAAAGATTGAAAAAGCCTTGGGTATCCCATTCTTCATCGATAATGATGCCAACGTGGCAGCTCTTGGTGAGCGCTGGATGGGTGCTGGAGATAACCAACCAGATGTTGTCTTTATGACACTTGGTACAGGTGTTGGTGGCGGTATCGTCGCTGAAGGCAAATTGCTTCATGGTGTTGCTGGTGCAGCAGGTGAGCTTGGCCACATCACTGTTGACTTTGACCAACCAATCGCATGTACTTGCGGTAAGAAAGGTTGCCTTGAGACAGTTGCTTCAGCAACAGGGATTGTCAATTTGACTCGTCGCTATGCGGATGAATACGAAGGCGATGCAGCCTTGAAACGCTTGATTGATAACGGAGAAGAAGTAACTGCTAAGACTGTCTTTGACCTTGCAAAAGAAGGAGATGACCTTGCTTTGATTGTTTACCGTAACTTCTCACGTTACTTGGGAATCGCTTGTGCCAACATCGGTTCAATCCTGAACCCATCAACAATCGTGATCGGTGGTGGTGTGTCAGCTGCGGGAGAATTCCTTTTACAAGGTGTTCAAAAAGTTTACGATGAAAATAGTTTCCCACAAGTACGCACATCAACAAAATTGGCTCTTGCAACTCTAGGAAATGACGCTGGGGTTATCGGAGCAGCATCACTTGTATTGCAGTAAAATAATAAAAGAAGAAAAATGCTAACCTAGAGTTAGTAATGTTCCTCTTTTCTTTTTTATGCTATACTAGTTAGGAACTAAATGAGGTGAGAGTAAATGACAAAAGCAGATACAATCTTTAAAGAAAATATTGAACGAATCCTCAAAGACGGTGTCTTTTCCGAACAAGCACGTCCTAAGTACAAGGATGGGACCGTTGCTAACTCCAAGTACGTAACTGGAGCCTTTGCAGAATATGACTTATCTAAAGGAGAATTTCCTATCACAACCTTGCGTCCTATAGCTATCAAATCTGCCATCAAGGAAGTTCTCTGGATTTACCAAGACCAGTCAAATAGCTTAGAAGTGCTTAATGACAAGTACAATGTTCACTACTGGAATGACTGGGAAGTTGGAGACACGGGAACCATTGGTGAGCGCTATGGTGCCGTTGTTAAGAAACACGACATTATCAATAAGCTTCTCAAACAGTTGGAAACCAATCCTTGGAACCGCCGCAATATTATTTCGCTCTGGGATTACCAAGCTTTCGAAGAAACAGATGGGCTGCTCCCGTGCGCCTTTCAGACCATGTTTGATGTTCGGCGTGTTGATGGGGAAATCTATCTGGATGCGACCTTGACCCAGCGCTCCAATGATATGCTGGTGGCCCACCACATCAACGCTATGCAGTATGTGGCTTTGCAGATGATGATTGCCAAACATTTTGGCTGGAAGGTTGGGAAGTTCTTCTACTTCATCAATAACCTCCATATCTATGACAATCAATTTGAACAAG
The DNA here is from genome assembly GCF_013277315.1 of Streptococcus sp. 2106. NCBI lineage: Bacteria > Bacillati > Bacillota > Bacilli > Lactobacillales > Streptococcaceae > Streptococcus > Streptococcus sp. 2106. Next base: position 214 of record NZ_VMMS01000104.1, on the reverse strand, counting down.
CAGAGGAATTGCTTCGTCGGGAGCCGTCAAACTGCCAACCTCGTTTGGTCTTGAATGTTCCAGATGGGACCAATTTCTTTGATATTAAAGCAGAGAACTTTGAGTTGGTAGATTATGACCCTGTTAAGCCGCAGTTGAAGTTTGACCTAGCCATTTAATACTCTTAGAAAATCTCTTCAAACTACGTCAGCGTCGCTTCATCTACAACCTCAAA
>NZ_VMMS01000103.1:0-27278 GCF_013277315.1 Streptococcus sp. 2106 | reverse complement strand
AAGTCAGTCACATATATACCCTAAGGCGACGCTGACGTGGTTTGAAGAGATTTTCGAAGAGTATTAACTATTATGCTTTACAAACTAGTGTGGAAGTGGTATACTATAGCTGAAGCTACTAGTAGGTATTACAAAATAGATTAGAAGGGAGAAGGGATGAAAGAAACTCAACTGTTAAAAGGTGTTCTTGAAGGTTGTGTCTTGGATATGATTGGTCAAAAAGAGCGGTATGGTTATGAGTTGGTTCAGACTTTGCGAGAGGCTGAATTTGATACTATCGTTCCAGGAACTATTTATCCTTTGTTGCAAAAGTTAGAAAAAAATCAATGGATAAGAGGCGACATGCGCCCGTCGCCAGATGGTCCAGATCGGAAGTATTTTTCGTTAACCAAAGAAGGAGAAGAGCGTGTCTCGGTCTTTTGGCAACAATGGGACGATTTGAGTCAAAAAGTAGAAGGGATTAAGAATGGGGGTTAAACCATGAAGAAAATGAAGTATTATGAAGAAACAAACAATTTGTTGCATGAGTTTTCTGAGGACAATCAGCAGTATTTTGAGGAACTGTGGGATAGTTTTAATCTTGCTGGATTTCTCTATGATGAAGACTATCTCAGAGAGCAGATCTATTTGATGATGCTAGATTTCTCAGAAGCAGAACGAGATGGCATGAGTGCAGAGGATTATTTAGGTAAGAATCCTAAAAAAATAATGAAAGAGATTCTCAAGGAAGCACCACACAGTTCTATCAAGGAGTCCCTTTTAACACCAATTTTTGTCCTAGTGGTATTACGTTACTATCATCTACTGGGTGATTTTTCTAAAGGTCCTCTCTTAACAGTCAATTTGCTTACTTTTTTAGGGCAACTTCTTCTTTTTCTGATTGGATTTGGACTTGTGGCCACAATCTTACGTTGGGGCTTAGTCCAAGATTCTCCTAAAATGAAAATTGGCACCTATATTGTCGTTGGGATTCTTGTCCTTCTAGTTGTTCTGGGATATGTAGGAATAGGAAGTTTTGTACAAGAAGGAGCATTTTATCTTCCTGCTCCCTGGGATAGTTTCCTTGTCTTTACGCTTTCTCTAGTCATCAGTATTTGGAATTGGAAAGAAGCTGTCTTTCGTCCCTTTGTCAGTATGATTGTTGCCCATCTTGTGGTGGGTTCTCTGCTCCGTTATTATGAGTGGATGGGCATTTCAAATGTTTTCCTCACAAAGATTATTCCTTTAGCTGTCCTCTTTATTGGAATCTTTGTCTTGTTCCGTGGGTTTAAGAAGATAAAATGGAGTGAAATATAGTCAAAAAGCCGTTGCAAAGCGGTTTTTTGTTATAATTAAATGAAGAATGTAGAATTAAAGGAGAAAAATTTGATGAGATACATAACTCTTGGTCAAGATGACAAAGAATTATCAGAAATTGTTCTCGGAATGATGAGAATAGAAGATAAGTCTGTAAAAGAAGTTGAAGAGCTTGTAGAAACAGCACTTTCTGTTGGAATCAATGCTTTCGACTTGGCTGATATTTATGGTCGTGGTCGTTGTGAAGAACTGCTAGGTCTTGTCCTAAAAAATCGTCCAGATTTAAGAGAAAAGATGTGGATTCAGTCCAAATGTGGCATTCGCATTGAAGAATTTACCTATTTTGATTTTTCTAAGGACTATATTATAAAATCAGTTGACGGTATTTTGCAAAGATTGAAGATTGATCATCTAGATAGCTTGCTTCTTCATCGACCAGATGCTTTGATGGAATCTGACCAAGTAGCAGAAGCCTTTGATCTCCTTTATAAACAAGGTAAGGTTCGAGATTTTGGAGTTTCTAATCAAAATCCTATGATGATGGAGTTACTTAAAAAAGATGTCAAGCAGCCGTTAGCTGTTAATCAGCTACAATTGAGTGCGGCTTTTACTCCAGGATTTGAATCAGGTTTTCATGTTAATATGGAAGATAGTCAAGCAGCTATGCGAGATGGCAGCATTTTTGAATATTGCCAATTACACGATGTGGTCATTCAAGCCTGGTCTGTCTTACAATTCGGGTATTTTAAAGGGAATTTTGTTGGAAATGAGAAATTTCAAGCTTTAAATCAAGTACTTGATCGTTTAGCTATTAAATATGGAGTAACCCCTTCAACTATTGCCATTTCTTGGATATTGCGTTATCCAGCAAAAATGCAGGCAGTCGTAGGTACCACAAATCCTAATCACTTGAGAGAAGTTAGCCAAGCGGCAAACTTTAGCTTAACAAGAAAAGAATGGTATGAAATTTATCTTGCAGCAGGGAATAATTTGCCGTAAGTAGAAGCAGATGTAAATAAATCACAGTCAAAAAGCCGTTGCAAAGCGGTTTTTTTGTTATAATGAAGGGAAGAATTATTGATTTTAAAGGAGAATAACATGACTTTTGAAGAAATCCTGCCTGGGTTAAAGGCTAAGAAAAAATATGTACGAACTGGTTGGGGAGGTGCTGAAAACTATGTCCAACTTTTTGACACTATCGAGCAAAATGGGGTTGCACTTGAAGTGACGCCCTACTTCCTAATCAACGTTTCTGGCGAAGGAGAAGGTTTTTCCATGTGGAGTCCGACACCTTGTGATGTTTTGGCAACGGATTGGGTAGAAGTGCATGACTAAACGTGTACTCATTACAGGAGTGAGTTCAGGGATCGGATTGGCTCAAGCTCGCCTCTTTTTAGAGAAGGGCTATCAAGTTTATGGAGTTGACCAAGGTGAAAAGCCACTCTTAGAGGGTGATTTTCACTTTTTACAGAGAGATTTGACCTTGGACTTGGAACCTATTTTTGACTGGTGCCCTCAGGTGGATGTTTTGTGTAATACTGCCGGAGTTTTGGATGATTACAAACCACTGTTGGAACAAACGGCGCAGGACATTCAAGAGATTTTTGAAATCAACTACATGACTCCTGTTGAGTTGACTCGGTATTATTTGACACAAATGCTGGAAAATAAAAAGGGAATCATCATCAATATGTGTTCCATTGCTTCTAGCCTAGCAGGTGGAGGTGGTCACGCCTATACTTCATCCAAGCATGCCTTGGCTGGCTTCACCAAGCAGTTGGCTCTAGACTATGCTGAAGCTGGGATTCAGGTCTTTGGGATCGCTCCAGGAGCAGTCAAGACGGCTATGACCGCTGCGGATTTTGAGCCAGGAGGCTTAGCTGACTGGGTGGCTAGTGAAACACCAATCAAGCGCTGGATTGAACCAGAGGAAATAGCAGAAATTAGCCTTTTCTTAGCAAGTGGAAAAGCGAGTGCCATGCAAGGACAAATCTTGACAATAGATGGCGGCTGGTCTTTGAAGTAGGAGGATCTGATGGAAGTCAAAAGACACTTTGGAGTCTACGCTGTTTGCTTAGAAAATGGGAAGTTACTCTGCATTGAAAAAACGAGAGGCCCTTATCAACATCGGTATGATCTACCTGGAGGCAGTCAGCAACTTGGTGAAGGACTGACGGAAACGCTGACTAGAGAAGTTATGGAAGAGACGGGATTTACTGTTAGAAGCTACTCTAATCCTCGAATCTACGATGTTTTCGTCAGGGAAGAGTTAAAAAATTTTATAGTTCACCATGTCATGGCCTTGTATGATGTAGAAATGAATGAGAGTGCACCTCAAGTTACGACTTCGGAAGCTGTGTCTGATGGTGCGAATGATTCACTTGGATATATTTGGATGGATATTCAAGAGATTACAGAAGAAAATGTATCGCCATTAGTCTTGAAGGTTAAGTCTGAATTATTAGGACTTCCAGAACTGGACAAGACTTTTTACATGAATTGGAAGGTGAAGTAGAGGGATAATGGAACTATTTAAAACATGGAAGAAAAATATGGTTCTCTATGGTCTTAAATCTCAAATTGGAACTATCTACCGAAACAATGATAGGACAACAAGCTTTTATGATGTTGGGAATTTTCTATACCTAGCAGGGGAGTTGGATTCCAGATTTTGGGAAGATTTTGTTAGAAAATATGGTTCAGATTATAAGATTATTATTTCAGAAAATACTAATTGGCAAGATTTTCTGCATCGGAAAGTGGGGCTAAATTCTTTTACTCGCTATTCTTTTAAAGATAAGGCAAATTTTCAAGTTAAATTTCTAAATGATCTAGTTACTCATTTAGAGGAAAATTACAATATTGTGCCTATTAATAATCATATTTATAACTGCTTTTCTACGGAAGAATGGTCACAGGATTTACAGGGGGATTTTGAGTCCTATCAGGATTTTGTTTTAAAAGGTGGATTTGGCTTTGTGATTCTTAAAAATAATGAACTGATTGCTGGGATTTCCTCAGGGTTAGTTTACAGTGAAGCAGTTGAAGTGGAAGTTGCAACTAGACCAAGCGAACAAGGAAATGGATTTGCTAAAAAGCTTGGTGCTGCAATGATTTTAGAGAGTTTAAATAGGGATATGTTTCCACTTTGGGATGCTCATAACGAGGCTTCCAAAAAAGTAGCAGAATTTTTAGGATATGAGTTAGTTGAACCTTATGAAGCTTTTGAGCTAGAGGAAAGCTTCATATAATTATATATGATATTGTATCTTTTAAGACGAGGTGAATGGCTATGAAAAAGCAACTTGCCCTTAGTGGCGAAAAAATTCTTGAAAAAATTTATCCTCAACTATTGCACCACGTCGGTATGATTCGTGGGGAATACTTATTGAGAGAGCTTAATCAAAACATCCTATTAGCAAATTGTCAGCAATTTGTGAAAGATTATCTTGATACCATTTGCTCCTTGTACTCAGATGAAGAAGTTTGGTATCGTTTTTCTGAATTAACGAATATAGAAGCCAATTGTTTAGAGGGAACTAAAGAGCATTTTGACGAAGGGCATCCCTTGTTTGGTTATAGAGGAACTAGGCGTTTACTGGCGTGTCCGAATGAATTTCAGGCTGAAGCAAATGTTGTTACAGAAGTTTATCAAACCAATCCCAATCTGTCTGTTATTTTTCCTTTTGTCAATGATGCCGACCAATTAAAGCAAGCTATTAGAGTATTACATCAGCATGGTTTTACTGGGAAAGTCGGAACGATGATTGAATTACCGTCAGCGTATTTTGACTTGGATAGGATACTGGAAACGGGCATTTCAAAGATTGTAGTTGGAATGAATGATTTGACTTCTTTTGTTTTTGCGACCGTGAGAAACAGTCAATGGCATGATATGGAAAGTCTAATAATGTTAGATATGCTAAGAGATATGCAGGATAAAGCAAGGATGAAAAAGATTGATTTTGCTGTAGCAGGCTATCTGAATACTTCTTTCATACAAAAAATGAATCAGTTGGGTATCAAGTGCATTATCCACTACAGTTCTATTCCAGAGATTTTTAATTTAGAAATTGACCATCCAGATCATCTTAAACACATAAAAGAAGAAAGTAAAAAATTACAAAGGAGTAACCCATGACACCGCAAGAAATGTGGAATGCATACAAGAAAATTAACCCCTCTATAGGAGATGAAATCGATGCTTGGTCTTTTGGAGTGGAACCAGACCTTTTAGCAGATTTGGTTTTAAGAGGCGAAAAGACTGCAACAGCATCAGCCTACGATCTCTATGCACTAGAAGACGAGTCTCTTCCTCAAGAAGGAACTTTTGATGTCATTTTAGATAGTCAAAATCAGGCTGTCTGTATTGTTGAAATTACAAAGGTTTCTGTCCAGCCCTTCAATCAAGTTTCTGCTGATCATGCCTTTAAGGAAGGGGAAGGTGACAAATCCCTAGCCTATTGGCGTCAGGTTCATGAGGACTTTTTCACAGAGTGGATGAGGGAGGCAGGACAGAATTTTACACCTGACAGCAAAGTTGTTTTAGAAGAATTTCGCAAGGTCTACCCCCTGTAGACTGCTAGACGGAAGAAAGTTTTGGAAATTGCCGTCCAATCCTTTTTTCTCAAGCAAAATATGATATAATAAGTTTGTTTGAAGAAGAGCAGCAGCTCTTAAACTTAGAATAGGAGAAAATTATGCAAGCAGTTGAACATTTTATTAAACAATTTGTTCCTGAACATTACGATTTATTTTTAGACTTGAGTCGTGAGACCAAGACGTTTTCAGGGAAGGTGACCATCACTGGTCAAGCACAGAGTGACCGTATTTCCCTTCACCAAAAAGACTTGGAAATCGCTTCTGTAGAAGTTGTAGGGGAAGCTCGTCCATTTACAGTTGACCATGAAAATGAAGCCCTTCATATCGAATTGGCTGAGGCTGGTCAAGTTGAAGTGGTTATCGCTTTCTCAGGAAAAATTACAGACAACATGACAGGGATCTATCCTTCTTACTACACAGTTGATGGAATCAAGAAGGAAGTCTTGTCAACTCAGTTCGAGAGCCATTTTGCGCGCGAAGCTTTCCCATGCGTGGATGAGCCAGAAGCTAAAGCAACTTTTGACCTCTCTCTACGTTTTGACCAAGCAGAAGGTGAATTGGCCTTGTCAAACATGCCAGAAATCGATGTTGAAAACCGCAAGGAAACAGGTATCTGGAAGTTTGAGACAACACCTCGCATGTCTTCTTACTTGTTGGCCTTTGTTGCTGGTGATTTGCAAGGGGTGACCACTAAAACTAAGAATGGTACCCTCGTTGGTGTATACTCTACCAAAGCACATCCACTTTCTAACCTTGATTTCTCTTTGGACATTGCCGTTCGCTCTATCGAGTTTTACGAAGATTACTACGGAGTCAAGTATCCAATCCCTCAATCTCTCCATATCGCCCTTCCTGACTTCTCAGCTGGAGCTATGGAAAACTGGGGTCTTGTGACCTACCGTGAAGTTTGCTTAATTGTAGATGAAAACTCTACATTTGCCAGTCGTCAACAAGTTGCCCTTGTTGTGGCACATGAATTGGCTCACCAATGGTTTGGTAACCTCGTAACTATGAAATGGTGGGATGACCTTTGGCTCAATGAAAGCTTTGCTAACATGATGGAATATGTCTGTTTGGATGCCATTGAGCCAAGCTGGAATATCTTTGAAGATTTCCAAACAGGTGGAGTACCTCACGCTCTTGAACGCGATGCGACTGATGGTGTTCAGTCTGTTCACGTCGAAGTCAAACACCCAGATGAAATCAATACGCTCTTTGATGGCGCTATCGTCTATGCCAAAGGAAGCCGTCTCATGCACATGCTTCGTCGTTGGCTAGGTGATGCCGATTTTGCCAAAGGTTTGCATGCCTACTTTGAAAAACATCAGTACAGCAATACAATTGGTCGTGACCTTTGGGATGCTCTTGGTCAAGCATCTGGCCGTGATGTCGCAGCTTTCATGGATTCTTGGTTGGAACAGCCTGGTTACCCAGTTCTTACTGTCAAAGTTGAAAATGATGTCTTGAAGATTTCACAAAAACAATTCTTCATCGGTGAGAACGAAGACAAGAACCGTCTCTGGGTTGTGCCACTGAATAGTAACTGGAAAGGCTTGCCTGATACACTTGAAACAGAAAGTATCGAAATCCCTGGCTACGCAGCCCTTCTTGCTGAAAACAAAACAGCACTTCGTCTCAACACAGAAAATACAGCCCACTACATTACAGACTATCAAGGAGACTTGTTAGATGCTGTTCTTGCTGACCTAGTTGATCTTGATAACACAAGCAAATTGCAAATCGTCCAAGAACGTCGTTTGCTTGCTGAGGCAGGACACATTTCTTATGCAGACTTGCTCCCAGTCCTTGATAAACTTGCTAAAGAAGAATCTTACCTTGTCGTTTCAGCTGTTTCTGAAGTCATTTCTGCCCTTGAGCGCTTTATCGATGAAGGAACAGAAGCTGAAAGAGCCTTCAAAGCCTTGGTTGCTAAATTGGCTCGTCACAACTATAACCGTCTTGGTTTTGAAGCTAAAGACGGAGAATCAGATGAGGATGAATTGGTTCGTCAGTTGGCTGTTTCGATGATGATTCGCTCAAATGATGCAGAAGCTAGTCAAGTCGCTAGCCAAATCTTCGCGGCTCACAAGGAGAATCTTGCAGGACTTCCAGCAGCTATTCGCTCACAAGTTCTGATCAATGAGATGAAACATCATGAGACTAAAGACTTGTTAGCACTTTATCTTGATACTTATACTCATGCAACAGATGCTGTCTTTAAACGTCAGTTGGCATCTGCTCTTGCCTATAGTAAAGATGCGGACAATATCCAAACCTTGATTGCTGCTTGGAAGGACAAATTTGTGGTGAAACCACAGGACTTGTCTGCTTGGTATTACCAATTCCTAGCTCATCAAGCAACTCAGAAAACAGCTTGGTCTTGGGCGCGTGAAAACTGGGCTTGGATTAAGGCAGCCCTTGGTGGAGATATGAGCTTTGATAGCTTTGTTATCCTTCCTGCTCATGTATTTAAGACTCAGCAACGCTTGGCGGAATACAAGGAGTTCTTTGAGCCGCAACTTTCTGACCTTGCTCTTAGCCGTAACATCGGTATGGGAATCAAGGAAATTGCAGCGCGTGTTGACTTGATTAGCCGTGAAAAAGCTGCAGTCGAAGCAGTTGTTCTTCAATACGGAAATGCATAAATAAGCCTAAAATAAAAAGAAAACTCAGCTATCTCATGTAAAATGCAGAGAGTTGAGTTTTTTTTAAGGCAAATTTGGTATAATAGTTTTAATAAGGAGGAGTTTCTCATGATAAAAATCTTATTGGTTGAGGATGACCTAGGTCTGTCAAATTCAGTATTTGACTTTTTAGACGATTTTGCGGATGTCATGCAGGTATTTGATGGAGAAGAAGGTCTCTACGAAGCTGAAAGTGGTGTCTATGACTTGATTTTGCTTGATTTGATGTTGCCAGAAAAAAATGGCTTCCAAGTCTTGAAAGAATTGCGTGAAAAGGGAATTACGACACCAGTTCTGATCATGACCGCCAAGGAAAGCTTGGATGATAAGGGACATGGATTTGAACTGGGAGCGGATGATTATCTGACCAAGCCTTTCTACCTAGAAGAACTCAAAATGCGGATTCAGGCCCTTCTCAAACGTTCAGGTAAGTTTAATGAAAATACGCTATCTTATGGAGATATTCTCATCAATTTATCAACAAATACCGTTAAGGTTGAAGATACTCCAGTCGAATTACTGGGGAAAGAGTTTGATTTATTGGTTTATTTCCTTCAAAATCAAAATGTTATTTTGCCTAAGACGCAGATTTTTGATCGTCTATGGGGATTTGATAGTGACACAACGATTTCAGTTGTCGAAGTTTATGTTTCAAAAGTCCGTAAGAAATTAAAAGGAACCACTTTTGCAGAGAATTTGCAAACCTTGCGCAGTGTTGGGTATATTTTAAAAGATGTTCAGTAAACTAAAAAAAACATGGTATGCGGATGATTTTAGTTATTTTATCCGCAACTTTGGTGTCTTCACTCTGATTTTCTCTACAATGACTCTGATTATTTTGCAGGTCATGCATTCGAGTCTCTATACTTCGGTGGATGATAAACTCCACGGACTGAGTGAAAATCCTCAAGCAGTTATTCAACTGGCAGTGAATAGGGCAACAGAAGAGATTAAAGATTTAGAAAATGCTAGGGCGGACGCTAGTAAAGTAGAAATAAAACCTAATGTCAGTTCCAATACGGAAGTCATTCTCTTTGATAAGGACTTTACTCAACTTCTTTCTGGAAATCGATTTTTGGGCTTGGATAAGATTAGGTTAGAGAAAAAAGAACTAGGCCATATCTACCAGATTCAGGTTTTTAATAGCTATGGGCAGGAAGAAATCTATCGCATGATTTTGATGGAAACCAATATCAGTTCGGTTTCAACCAATATCAAGTATGCTGCTGTCTTGATAAATACCAGTCAGTTGGAGCAGGCCAGTCAAAAGCATGAGCAATTGATTGTCGTTGTGATGGTAAGTTTCTGGATTTTGTCTTTGCTTGCAAGTCTTTATCTAGCTCGGGTTAGTGTTCGACCCCTGCTTGAGAGCATGCAGAAGCAGCAGTCCTTTGTGGAAAATGCCAGTCATGAGTTACGGACTCCACTTGCAGTTTTGCAAAATCGCTTAGAGACCCTTTTCCGTAAGCCAGAAGCTACCATTATGGATGTGAGCGAAAGTATTGCATCGAGTTTGGAAGAAGTCCGAAATATGCGTTTTTTGACGACAAACTTGCTGAACTTAGCTCGGAGAGATGATGGGATTAAGCCGGAGCTTGCAGAAGTTCCAACTAGTTTTTTCAATACGACTTTCACAAACTATGAGATGATTGCTTCGGAAAATGATCGTGTCTTCCGTTTTGAAAATCGTATCCATCGTCCGATTGTCACAGACCAGCTTCTCTTGAAGCAGTTGATGACTATCCTATTTGATAATGCTGTCAAGTATACTGAAGAGGATGGTGAAATTGATTTTCTTATCTCGGCGACCGATCGTAATCTGTATTTACTGGTTTCTGATAATGGAGTCGGTATTTCGACAGAAGATAAAAAGAAAATTTTTGATCGTTTTTATCGAGTGGACAAGGCTAGAACTCGTCAAAAAGGTGGTTTCGGTTTAGGATTATCTCTGGCCAAGCAAATTGTAGATGCGCTTAAAGGAACCATTACTGTTAAAGATAATAAACCCAAGGGAACAATCTTTGAAGTGAAGATTGCCATCCACACACCATCGAAAAAGAAAAAATAAAAAGAGTCTGGGGCAAAAGTCTAACCTTAAATATAAAAAGCGAACAAAACAAGTTATCTGACACTCAGAATTCTGTTTTGTTCGCTTTTTTGTCTAATCTATCGATTTTAAAAACTTATAATAAAGAATTCCTAAAATCAAAATCCTTTTGTCCCAGACTCTTTTGGATTTATTTTCTACGTTTTCGTTTGATAATAGACCGTTGAACTTTTAAAACAAGTAAGCTGGATCCGATTGCTGCGGCAAAGGCAAGAGCAGTTGATAATTTTAATGCTAAAAAGATAAAACTAAAGATAGCAATACAGATACAAAAAACAGCGATATTAACAAAAAATAAAATTTCTTTGAGATTGCTATCAGCTTGTGCTTCAGGTGCATAAGCTTGATAATGAGGAAGTTGCTGGTTTAATTCTTCTTGATAGTCTACCTCATAGGATTGTAATTTTCTTACGGGCATGATTCTCTCCTTAACAGTACATACCTATTTTATCATTTTTTCGGCAGAGAATTATTACAGAAAGGTTACAAAAAGAATAAAGTCCCTTTTCATTTTCAAAGCATGGCTGATTTGCTAGAAATGTGGTATAGTTTTTCCTATGGAAAAGATTATCATTACAGCAACTGCTGAAAGTATTGAACAAGTCGAACAACTACTCGAAGCTGGCGTAGACCGTATCTATGTCGGTGAGAAAGATTTTGGCCTTCGTCTGCCAACAACCTTTAGTCATGACCAATTGCGTGAAATCGCTAAGCTGGTTCATGATGCTGGTAAGGAATTGATTGTTGCGGTCAACGCCCTTATGCACCAAGATATGATGGACCGTATCAAGCCTTTCCTTGATTTCTTGGAAGAAATCAAGACAGACTACATTACGATTGGGGATGCAGGTGTCTTTTATGTGGTCAATCGCGATGGTTATTCATTTAAGACTATCTACGATGCTTCAACCATGGTAACTAGCAGTCGCCAGATTAACTTCTGGGGACAAAAGGCTGGCGCATCTGAGGCTGTTTTGGCGCGTGAAATTCCATCGGCTGAACTCTTCAAAATGCCAGAGATTTTGGAAATTCCTGCTGAAGTTTTGGTTTACGGTGCCAGTGTCATCCATCATTCTAAACGTCCGCTCTTGCAAAATTACTATAACTTTACACATATCGATGATGAAAAGACTCGCAAGCGTGACCTTTTCTTGGCTGAGCCAAGTGATCCTGAGAGTCACTATTCCATTTTTGAAGACAATCATGGGACCCATATCTTTGCCAATAACGACCTTGATTTGATGACCAAATTAACAGAATTGGTGGAGCATGGCTTTACTCACTGGAAATTAGAAGGTCTCTATACACCTGGTCAGAACTTTGTTGAGATTGCAAAACTCTTTATCCAAGCGCGTAGCTTGATCCAAGAGGGTAACTTTAGCCATGACCAAGCCTTCTTGCTGGATGAAGAAGTGCGTAAACTTCACCCTAAAAACCGTTTCCTTGATACAGGATTTTATGACTACGATCCTGACATGGTTAAATAAAGTAAATGATTCGTTGAGAGAAGGAAGATTTAAAATTTCTTCTCTCAATTTTTTGTATTTCTTCACTATTTTAAAAAAATCAGCAGGCTAGGATGCTCTATTTGATGGGATTTTTAACACAAGTAACCTTCTTGAGTTTGAAAATTATCACATGTTTGCAGGTGCCAAATGACCCTTTTTTTGGTATAATTTTTTATAATGAAAACGATTGGTAATCGCTATGTTGTGGTGGATTTAGAGGCAACTAGCACAGGTAGTAAGGCTAAAATTATCCAAGTGGGAATTGTCGTGATTGAGGACGGAAAAATCGTTGATCACTATACGACGGATGTCAATCCACATGAACCCTTGGATGCTCATATCAAAGAACTGACAGGATTGACAGACCAACGTCTGGCGCAAGCACCTGATTTTTCGCAAGTTGCTAGAAAAATCTTTGACTTGGTAGAGGATGGGATTTTTGTAGCCCACAATGTTCAGTTTGATGCCAATCTTTTGGCGGAAAATTTATTTTTTGAAGGTTATGAGCTAAGAAATCCTCGTGTTGATACGGTCGAATTGGCTCAGGTCTTTTTCCCTGAACTGGAAAAATATAGTTTGCCGCTATTGTGCCGAGAATTAGGAATTCCTCTTAAACACGCACACACAGCCCTTTCAGATGCCCAAGCTACAGCAGAATTACTTCTTTTTTTACGGGAAAAGATGACCCAGCTTCCTAAAGGACTCTTGGAACGCTTGCTGGAAATGGCTGACGCCCTCCTATATGAGTCCTACCTGGTTATTGAAGAAATTTATCGCAGCCAATCTATTCTGAGTTCTTCAGATTTGGTCCAAGTTCAAGGACTGTATTTCAAGAAAACTGCAGATCCCATGGAGTCACGAAAACTATCTCAAGATTTTTCTAAAAATATTTCTCTGTTGAATCTTGAAGTGAGGGAGGAGCAAGAAAATTTTGCTAAAGAGGTTGGCTTGCTATTGAAAGATGAGCCTGTATCATTAATTCAAGCGCCGACTGGGATTGGGAAAACTTATGGCTATCTCTTACCCGCTTTATCTCAAGCCAAAGAGCATCAGATTGTCCTTAGCGTTCCGACAAAGATTCTTCAAAATCAAATCATGGAAGAAGAAGGTAAACGCCTCAAGGAAGTATTTCATACAGATATTCATTCTTTAAAGGGGCCTCAAAATTATTTGAAGTTGGATGCCTTTTATCGTTCCTTGCAGGAAAATGATGAAAATCGCTTATTTAGACGCTTTAAAATGCAAGTCTTGGTCTGGCTGACAGAGACAGAGACAGGAGATTTGGATGAAATCGGGCAACTCTACCGTTACCAACATTTTCTAGCAGACCTTCGTCATAATGGGAATTTATCATCCCAGAGCTTATTTGTGACGGAAGATTTTTGGAAACGTAGTCAAGAAAGGGCAGAGACTTGCAAGCTTTTAGTGACTAATCATGCCTATCTCGTAACCAGACTTGAAGATAATCCTGAATTTGTCAGTGACCGTTTACTGATTATTGATGAAGTCCAAAAGATTTTGTTAGCTCTAGAAAATCTGCTTCAAGAGACCTACGATATACAATCTATTATCGATTTAATTGATAAGGCTTTAGTAGGAGAAGAAAACAGGGTTCAACAACGGATACTAGAAAGTATTCGCTTTGAGTGCTTCTACTTGATAGAACAATTTCAGTCTGGTAAATCTAGGAAAAATATCTTAGATTCTCTAGCCAATCTCCATCAGTATTTTTTAGAATTAGAAGTAGAAGGCTTTGAGGAGCTGGTCCGCTATTTTACAGCTGACCGAGATTACTGGCTTGAAGCAACTGAAACGAGTCAAAAGAAAATTCAGATTTCTTCTACAAAATCTGGCCGTATTCTTCTGTCCTCTTTAATACCTGAGAGTTGTCAAGTCTTGGGAGTATCGGCTACTCTTGAGATTAGTCAGAGAGTTTCTTTGGCCGACCTTTTAGGCTATCCTGAAGCCAAATTTGTCAAGATTGAAGCTGGTAAAAAACAGGACCAAGAAGTGGTCTTGGTCAAAGATTTCCCTCTGGTGACAGAAACTTCCTTAGAAGTCTATGCCAAAGAGGTAGCTGATTTACTAGTGGAAATTCAAGCTTTCCAGCAACCGATTTTGGTTCTCTTTACCGCTAAAGATATGCTTCTAGCAGTTTCAGACATACTTCCTGTAAGCCATCTGGCCCAGTATAAAAATGGGGATGTTCATCAGCTAAAGAAGCGCTTTGAAAAAGGAGAACAACAAATCTTGCTTGGTGCAGCAAGTTTCTGGGAGGGAGTTGATTTTTCAAGTCATCCTTTTGTGATTCAAGTTGTACCAAGACTTCCTTTCCAAAATCCCCAAGAGCCCTTGACGAAAAAGATCAATCAGGAACTAATTCAAGAAGGGAAAAATGCCTTTTATGATTATCAATTGCCAATGGCCATTATTCGTTTAAAACAGGCTTTGGGAAGAAGTATGAGACGTGAATACCAACGTTCCTTAACTCTTATTTTGGATAGGAGAATCGTCGGAAAACGATATGGCAAACAAATAGTAGCATCTCTAGCAGAAGAAGCGACTGTTAAAACCATCTCTCGATCCGAAGTTGACGAGGCTATTGATAGATTTTTTAATGAACTTTGATAAATAGTATTGTATGAAAGTATAAGGTTAGTATATATGAAACGTTCTCTCGACTCTAGAGTCGATTATAGTTTGCTCTTGCCAGTATTTTTTCTACTGGTCATCGGTGTGGTGGCTATCTATATAGCCGTTAGTCATGATTATCCCAATAATATTCTGCCCATTTTAGGGCAGCAGGTCGCCTGGATTGCCTTGGGGCTTGTGATTGGTTTTGTGGTCATGCTCTTTAATACAGAATTTCTTTGGAAGGTGACCCCCTTTCTATATATTTTAGGCTTGGGACTTATGATCTTGCCGATTGTATTTTATAATCCAAGCTTAGTTGCATCAACGGGTGCCAAAAACTGGGTATCAATAAATGGAATTACCCTATTTCAACCGTCAGAATTTATGAAGATATCCTATATCCTCATGTTGGCTCGTGTCATTGTCCAATTTACAAAGAAACATAAGGAATGGAGACGCACGGTTCCGCTGGACTTTTTGTTAATTTTCTGGATGATTCTCTTTACCATTCCAGTCCTAGTTCTTTTAGCACTTCAAAGTGACTTGGGGACGGCTTTGGTTTTTGTAGCCATTTTCTCAGGAATCGTTTTATTATCAGGGGTTTCTTGGAAAATTATTATCCCAGTATTTGTGACTGCTGTAACAGGAGTTGCTGGTTTCTTAGTTATCTTTATTAGCAAGGACGGACGAGCTTTTCTTCACCAGATTGGAATGCCGACCTACCAAATTAATCGGATTCTGGCTTGGCTCAATCCCTTTGAGTTTGCCCAAACAACGACTTATCAGCAGGCTCAAGGGCAGATTGCTATTGGGAGTGGTGGCTTATTCGGCCAAGGTTTTAATACTTCAAATCTGCTTATTCCAGTTCGTGAGTCAGATATGATTTTCACGGTCATTGCAGAAGATTTTGGCTTTATTGGCTCTGTCCTGGTTATTGTCCTTTACCTCATGTTGATTTACCGTATGTTGAAGATTACTCTCAAATCAAATAACCAGTTCTACACCTATATTTCCACTGGTTTGATTATGATGTTGCTCTTCCACATTTTTGAAAATATCGGTGCTGTAACGGGCTTGCTTCCTTTGACCGGGATTCCACTGCCTTTCATTTCGCAAGGGGGATCAGCTATTATCAGTAATCTGATTGGTGTTGGTTTGCTTTTATCGATGAGTTACCAGACAAATCTAGCTGAAGAAAAGAGCGGAAAAGTCCCATTCAAGCGGAAAAAGCTTGTATTAAAACAAATCAAATAAGGAGAAAATCATGGTAAAAGTAGCAGTTATGTTAGCTCAGGGCTTTGAAGAAATTGAAGCTTTGACAGTTGTAGATGTCTTGCGTCGTTCAAATATTACTTGTGATATGGTTGGTTTTGAAAAGCAAGTAACGGGTTCGCATGCAATCCAAGTAAGAGCAGATCATGTCTTTGATGGAGATTTATCAGACTATGACATGATTGTTCTTCCTGGCGGTATGCCTGGTTCTGCACATTTGCGCGATAATCAGGCCTTGATTCAAGAGTTGCAAAGATTCGAGCAAGAAGGGAAGAAACTAGCAGCCATTTGTGCGGCACCAATTGCCCTCAATCAAGCAGGGGTATTGAAAAACAAGCAGTACACTTGTTATGATGGTGTTCAAGAGCAAATCCTTGATGGTCACTACGTCAAGGAAACAGTAGTGGTAGATGGTCACTTGACAACCAGTCGAGGTCCCTCGACAGCCCTTGCCTTTGCCTACGAGTTGGTAGAGCAACTAGGAGGAGACGCAGAGACTTTACGAACAGGAATGCTCTATCGAGATGTCTTTGGTAAAAATCAGTAAAACGGGAGTTATTCTCTCGTTTTTTATGTGGAAAAATCAGGGAAATCATCGCTTTTTTCATAAAAAAATGCTATAATGAAGGGTATGAAATATCACGATTATATCTGGGATTTAGGTGGAACTTTACTGGATAATTATGAAATTTCAACAGCTGCATTTGTTGAAACATTGGCACTGTATGGCATTATACAAGACCATGACAGTGTCTATCAAGCTTTAAAGGTTTCTACTGATTTGGCGATTGAGACATTCGCTCCCAATTTAGAGAATTTTTTAGAAAAGTACAAGGAAAATGAAGCCAGAGAGCTTGAACACCCGATTTTATTTGAAGGAGTTTTTGACCTATTGGAAGACATTTCAAATCAAGGTGGCCGTTATTTTTTGGTCTCTCATCGAAATAATCAGGTTTTGGAAATTTTAGAAAAAACCTCTATAGCAGCTTATTTTACAGAAGTGGTGACTTCTAGCTCAGGCTTTAAGAGAAAGCCAAATCCCGAGTCCGTGCTTTATTTAAGAAAAAAGTATCAGATTAGCTCAGGTCTTGTCATTGGTGATCGACCGATTGATATCGAAGCAGGTCAAGCTGCAGGACTTGATACCCACTTGTTTACCAGTATCGTGAATTTAAGACAAGTATTAGACATGTAAGAAAAAGGAATAAGATGACAGAAGAAATCAAAAATCTGCAGGCACAGGATTATGATGCCAGTCAAATTCAAGTTTTAGAGGGCTTAGAGGCTGTTCGTATGCGTCCAGGGATGTACATTGGATCAACCTCAAAAGAAGGTCTTCACCATCTAGTCTGGGAAATTGTTGATAACTCAATTGACGAGGCCTTGGCAGGATTTGCCAGCCATATTCAAGTTTTTATTGAGCCAGATGATTCGATTACTGTTGTGGATAATGGGCGTGGTATTCCAGTCGATATTCAGGAAAAAACAGGTCGACCTGCCGTTGAGACTGTCTTTACTGTCCTTCACGCTGGAGGAAAATTTGGCGGTGGCGGATACAAGGTTTCAGGTGGTCTTCACGGCGTGGGGTCGTCAGTTGTTAATGCCCTTTCAACTCAATTAGACGTTCATGTTCACAAAAATGGTAAGATTCATTACCAAGAATACCGTCGTGGTCATGTTGTCGCAGATCTTGAAATAGTTGGAGATACGGATAAAACAGGAACAACTGTTCACTTCACACCGGACCCAAAAATCTTCACTGAAACAACAATCTTTGATTTTGATAAATTAAATAAACGGATTCAAGAGTTGGCCTTTCTAAATCGCGGTCTTCAAATTTCAATTACAGATAAGCGTGAAGGTTTGGAACAAACCAAGCATTATCATTATGAAGGTGGGATTGCTAGTTACGTTGAATATATCAACGAGAACAAGGATGTAATCTTTGATACACCAATCTATACAGACGGTGAGATGGATGATATCACAGTTGAGGTAGCCATGCAGTACACAACTGGTTACCATGAAAATGTCATGAGTTTCGCCAATAATATTCATACCCATGAAGGTGGAACGCATGAACAAGGTTTCCGTACAGCCTTGACACGTGTTATCAATGATTATGCTCGTAAGAATAAGTTACTGAAAGACAATGAAGATAATTTAACTGGGGAAGATGTCCGCGAAGGATTAACTGCAGTTATCTCAGTTAAACACCCAAATCCACAGTTTGAAGGACAAACCAAGACCAAATTGGGAAATAGCGAAGTGGTCAAGATTACCAATCGCCTCTTCAGTGAAGCCTTCTCCGATTTCCTCATGGAAAATCCACAGATTGCCAAGCGTATCGTGGAAAAAGGGATTTTGGCTGCCAAGGCTCGTGTGGCTGCCAAGCGTGCGCGTGAAGTCACTCGTAAAAAATCTGGTTTGGAAATTTCCAACCTTCCAGGGAAACTAGCAGACTGTTCTTCTAACAATTCTGCTGAAACAGAACTCTTCATCGTCGAAGGAGACTCAGCTGGTGGATCAGCCAAATCTGGTCGTAACCGTGAGTTTCAGGCTATCCTTCCAATTCGCGGTAAGATTTTGAACGTTGAAAAAGCAAGTATGGATAAGATTCTAGCTAACGAAGAAATTCGTAGTCTTTTCACAGCCATGGGAACAGGATTTGGCGCAGAATTTGATGTTTCGAAAGCCCGTTACCAAAAACTCGTTTTGATGACCGATGCCGATGTCGATGGAGCCCATATTCGTACCCTTCTTTTAACCTTGATTTATCGTTATATGAAACCAATCCTAGAAGCTGGTTATGTTTATATTGCCCAACCACCAATCTATGGTGTCAAGGTTGGAAGCGAGATTAAAGAATATATCCAGCCGGGTGCAGATCAAGAAATCAAACTCCAAGAAGCTTTAGCCCGTTATAGTGAAGGTCGTACCAAACCGACTATTCAGCGTTATAAGGGGCTAGGTGAAATGGACGATCATCAGCTGTGGGAAACAACCATGGATCCCGAACATCGCTTGATGGCTAGAGTTTCTGTAGATGATGCTGCAGAAGCAGATAAAATCTTTGATATGTTGATGGGGGATCGAGTAGAGCCTCGTCGTGAGTTTATCGAAGAAAATGCTGTCTATAGTACACTTGATGTCTAAAAAATAGGGAGAAGTAGTTCCCTTGGTCTAAAAAATATGATATAATCGTTACGATTGTTTCAAATAAAAAAGGAGTTTGATATGTCTAATGGACAACTAATTTATTTAATGGTTGCAATTGCAGTCATTTTAGTTCTGGCTTATGTAGTGGCAATCTTTCTACGTAAGCGAAACGAGGGGAGATTAGAGGCGCTAGAAGAAAGAAAAGAAGAACTATACAATCTTCCAGTAAATGATGAAGTAGAAGCTGTAAAAAATATGCACTTGATTGGACAAAGTCAAGTGGCTTTCCGTGAATGGAATCAAAAATGGGTCGATTTATCTCTCAACTCTTTTGCCGATATTGAAAATAATCTCTTTGAAGCAGAAGGCTATAACCATTCATTTCGTTTTCTCAAGGCCAGTCATCAAATTGACCAAATTGAGAGTCAAATTACTTTGATTGAAGAAGATATTGCTGAAATTCGCAATGCTTTGGCAGACTTAGAGAAGCAAGAATCTAAAAATAGTGGTCGTGTTCTTCATGCTTTGGATTTATTTGAGGAACTTCAGCATAGAGTTGCTGAAAATTCAGAACAGTATGGTCAAGCCTTGGATGAAATTGAAAAACAATTAGAAAATATCCAATCTGAATTTTCACAATTTGTAACCTTGAATTCATCGGGTGACCCTGTGGAAGCCGCAGTGATTTTGGATAATACAGAAAATCACATTTTGGCCTTAAGTCATATTGTGGATCGTGTTCCAGCCTTGGTTACGACGCTTTCTACAGAATTGCCAGATCAATTACAGGATTTGGAAGCCGGTTATCGTAAACTAATTGATGCTAATTATCATTTTGTTGAAACGGATATTGAAGCACGTTTCCACTTGCTTTATGAAGCATTCAAGAAAAACCAAGAGAATATTCGCCAGTTGGAATTGGATAATGCCGAATATGAGAATGGACAGGCACAAGAGGAAATCAATGCTTTGTATGATATTTTTACTCGAGAAATTGCTGCTCAGAAAGTAGTGGAGAATCTACTTGCAACTCTTCCAACTTACCTTCAACATATGAAAGAGAATAATACTTTATTGGGAGAAGATATTGCACGTTTGAACAAGACCTATTTACTTCCTGAGACAGCTGCAAGCCATGTTCGTCGTATTCAGACAGAATTAGAGAGTTTTGAGGCAGCTATTGTTGAGGTAACTTCAAATCAAGAAGAACCAACCCAAGCTTATTCAGTTCTTGAAGAAAATCTTGAGGATTTACAAACTCAACTAAAAGATATTGAAGATGAGCAAATTTCAGTTAGTGAGCGCCTGACACAAATTGAGAAAGATGATATCAATGCACGTCAAAAGTCCAATGTTTATGTCAATCGTCTCCATACTATCAAGCGATACATGGAAAAACGCAATCTGCCAGGTATTCCACAAACTTTCTTGAAATTATTCTTTACGGCAAGCAATAATACCGAGGATTTAATGGTTGAGTTAGAACAGAAAATGATTAACATTGAATCTGTTACCCGAGTTCTTGAAATTGCAACGAATGATATGGAAGCTTTAGAAATGGAAACTTATAATATTGTACAATATGCAACCTTAACAGAGCAACTCTTGCAATATTCTAACCGCTATCGCTCATTTGATGAACGCATTCAAGAAGCATTTAACGAAGCTTTAGATATTTTTGAAAAAGAATTTGATTATCACGCTTCATTTGACAAGATTTCTCAAGCATTGGAAGTGGCAGAGCCTGGTGTAACCAATCGCTTTGTTACTTCATATGAGAAAACACGTGAAACGATTCGTTTTTAAAAAGCTTAGTTCATTCTAAGCTTTTTTCTTTACTCAAAAGCCATGAGTTTACTTATTTATCATTGAAATTAATGCTTGGTTTTGATATTATTTAAATATGAAGAAAGATAGAACAAAGCGTGGTAGTCACGCTAAAATGGGACGGAGTAAAAGAGTCCAGTGGACTCTTTTAGCCTAAGCTAAATTTTAAAAAGCGAGGGTGGTTGTTTTCTCAAAGTTTTGAAGGAGCTAAAGCAAGAGATATTATTATGAGCTTGTTGGAAACAGCTAAACGTCATCAATTACATAGCGAGAAATATCTATCCTATCTTCTAGAATGTCTTCCAAACGAGGAAACTCTCGTAAACAAAGAGGTTTTAGAGGCTTATTTACCATGGACTAAAGTTGTACAAGAAAGGTGAAAATAAGAAATCTCCAGATTAGGAACTATCGCTAAGTTCACTAATCTGGAGATTTTTCAATAGACTTCGTTATTGTACGGTTACGTTTGTCACAGTTCCTGAAATGCTTAATTCACGATTATAGTAAAATGAAATAAGAATAGGACAAATCGATCAGGACAGTCAAATCGATTTCTAACAATGTTTTAGAAGTAGAGGTGTACTATTCTAGTTTCAATCTACTATAAAAGCACATGAACTATTCTATGACCGTGATTAGTAAGGTTTTTGCTTAATGAGTAATTGAATGGAAAGTAATTATTTAATAAAGAAATTTAGTCTTGTATTAATCGAGATTAAATTTCTTTATGTTTAAATTACATGAGAAGAGTGATTAATATTACAATTTTGTTACAAAATAAGTTTTTGATAGAATTTTCAGATAATTTAGGATATAATACTTTTAATTTAAATAAAAAGGAGTGATTTTATGGGAGACTGCAAAGATTTTTGTCATAAAAAGTACCAAATAGCAACGATTTTTCTGCTATCGGTCTTTGCATGCAGATTTGCTTTAGTACAGGTTAGTGCTGCTGAGGGGAAATTTGAAACATCCAATCAAGTTACACATGCAGTAATAATTAATAAATTAGATGATTCAAATAAGCTCGCACCGTCAGTCACGGCTGACAAGAATGCTCTAGATTCTTCTTCAAAGGAAAAAACAGAAGCGACAGCGTCAGTAAAACAAGATGATTCTATAGAATATAGAGATAATAAGTCAGACAAGAATGTAATCACACAGAAAGAAAAGACTGCTATAAAAAGTGAAGAGAAGAAGGAAGAATCAGCAGTAGAAAGAAGTTCTTCTTCCGAAAGTTCACAATCACAGTCGTTATCTCAAAGTGGACATAAAGAAAAGCCAAATAGTATCTCCAGTAATGAAATGATTACTGTCCCTAAAACATGGGAAGCAGGACACAAAGGGCAAGGAACTGTAGTCGCTGTTATAGATTCAGGCCTTGATTTGAATCATGAAGTTCTGCGTATTTCTGATCCGTCAAAGGCGAAATTTAAAAATCAGGATGATATCGAAAAAGCTAAAAAAGCTGCCGGTATTGACTATGGAACATGGTACAGTGACAAGGTAGTATATGCTTATGATTACTTTGATGGAACTGATAATATAAAAGAGGCTGAAAAAGAGTCTCATGGAATGCACGTTACTGGTATTGTAGCTGGAAATCCAGTTAATAAAGCCCCGAATTCTGAGAAGGTTTATGGGGTGGCGCCAGAAGCTCAAATTATGTTTATGAGAGTTTTTTCAGATAGAGATAAAACTACAGCCTCTGCCCTCTATGTAAAAGCCGTTGATGACGCAGTTGCGTTAGGTGCGGATGTGATCAATATGAGTTTGGGTGCAGGTGCGGGTTCAACTGTAGATGCGGGTTCAGATATTATTGAAGCAGTAAAAAGAGCACGCACTAAAGGAGTATCTGTTGTTATTGCTGCTGGTAATAGCAATACTTTCGGTAGAGGTTTTTCACAACCATTAGCAGAAAATCCTGATTATGGTCTCGTCGGAAATCCCTCTACAGTAGAAGATTCAATTTCTGTTGCTTCGATTAATAATAAAATTCTAACTACTGAAGTCTTTGAAGTAAAAGGTTTAGAAAATGACGCTACCCTTGATTATGGTAAGTTTGATTTTAATAGACCTGAAACAGAAAAAGATTTTGAAAAAGGGAAAGAATACGAATATGTAGCAACGGGTATTGGTCGTGAAGAAGATTTTGCTAATATTGATGTAAGAGGTAAGTTAGCACTGATTCAACGTGGTAAAATCCATTTCTCTGATAAGATTAAAAATGCTCTTCAACACGGTGCAGCTGGAGTTTTAATTTATAACAACGTTGAAGGTGCAAATGTTAGTATGTCTGTTACAGGTGATGCTAAGAAAATCCCATCTGTCTTTATTTCAAAATATTATGGTGAAATTCTTAAGTCTGGTCAGTATAAAATTGTCTTTAATCACAAGATGGATAATCGTAAATCAGATGTTGCAGACCAATTGTCAGATTTTTCAAGTTGGGGAGTTACAACAGATGGACAATTGAAACCAGATGTTACTGCACCTGGTGGAAATATCTATTCATCATTTAACGACAATAGTTATGGAAGTATAAGTGGAACAAGTATGGCGGCCCCTCATGTAGCTGGTGTCGCAGCATTAGTCAAAGAATATTTAGCAAAGAAACATCCTGAATTATCAGCTAGTCAAATTTCAGAGATTGTAAAAGCTTTAATTATGTCTACTGCAAAACCACATTTTAATAAACAAACTGGAGCCTATACTTCTCCACGTCACCAAGGTGCTGGCGTAGTTGACACGATGGCGGCAACAAGCACAGATCTATTTGTAACAGGTGCAAATAATTATCCAAGTGTTACTCTTGGTAATGTTGGTGATAAATTTACCTTTGAAGTTACAATTCATAATATTTCGGATAAAGACCGAACATTGAAGATGATTGTAAATACAAATACGGACGAAGTTGAAGAAGGAAAATTCACTCTCCGTCCACGAAAACTAACTGAAACAGTTTGGCCCGAAGTAACTGTGAAAGCTCATAGTACGAAGACAGTAACAGTTAGTGTAGATACAAGTAAGTTTACTGAAGAACTTAGCAAAATAATGCCAAATGGTTATTTTCTAGAAGGATTTGTTAGATTTGTCAATCCTGCAGATGATGGTTCTGTTATTGGTTTACCATTTATGGGATTTAAGGGAGAATTCCAAAATCTACCTGCAATTGAAAAACCAATTTATCAATTGATTAAGGAAGGAAACAGTGGATTTTACTCTGAAATTGATAAAGATAATCCAGGAATTTCACCTTCAGACGATGCAACTTATTTAACAAGTTCTGAAAATGATGTAAATGTTTTAAAAGCAGAGCGTCAAGGAAATCGAGTGACTGTACTCGGAGTGAAACAAGATGATGAAGGAAAATACCATCTTCAATTAGATGAAAAGGGTAATGTTCGCCTTGCTATCTCGCCGAACGATGATGGTAATAAAGATTCTGTTCAATTTAAAACTCTTGTCTATAGAAACTTGGTAAATCTTCGTGCAACTGTTTATGATTCTTCGGATACAACACACAGTCAGCCTATTTGGCAAAGTCGTCCAACAGACCTTGTGAAAAATTATTTTGATGGCGATACTAGAAATCCAAGAAGTTACATTGTAGATAAAACAGATTGGGGAGGACAGGATTCTAATGGAAATCGAGTCTCTGATGGAATTTATGACTATGTTATTAGTTATAAGCCAGATGTCCCTGGAGCTGAAGAACAATACACAATATTTAAAATTCAAATCGATACACAAAAACCTCTGATTACTTCGGGATATATTCGTTCTCAAAAAAATCAAGAACAATTTATAGCTCGTAAACCTCAGGATGTCGGAAATGGCGGAATTCTTCTAGAAAAAGTCTTTTATATTCGTCCTTCTGAAAATAGAGAGGCGGCAGATTCAGAAATCGAACAGTATCAGATTATCAAACAAAATGAAGATGGTAGTTATACACTTCCTAAGAACATTGATAAATCGAAAATCTTCTATTATGTGGAAGACTTTGCGGGAAATGTAGATTTTATATCTCTCAAAGATCTTGTAGGTGAAGAAAATAGTGGTCGTGTAAAAATTGCTATACTAAACAATAAAACCAATGATGAGATTGATACAACTTATGTTTATCGCATTAAAAATAGCGAAGGTCAATATGTAACCGTTGATAAGTCAAAAGATATTAATTTCTTGAAATTTGGGCATTATGTTGCAGAAATTTTTAGCTATGATCGTACAGAGTTGAAATTTGTGAGTGCTCTATCTAAGGAATTTGATTTAACGAAAGAAAATAGTTTTCAAACTATTACCTTCTTGGCTAACAAAATGAAATATGCCCCAGTAACGGTTGGCTTTAATCAAGCTGTTCCTGGAACTACAATGATTACTTTAGTAGGTGAAGACGGTCAGAGTCAAGTCTTGCCAGCTGAAACATATGGTAAACATTCTTATGGTAAGAAAGTGGTTACTGGTGAATATAAAGTTCTTGTAAATCTGTCAAACGGTTATGAATTACTTGATAATCTTCAACCATTTAAAGTTCTGTTTGGTAAAAATAATGTTTTGTCACTTTCAGTTGTTTCTAAGTTAGCTCTGATTGCAGCTTTAAATAAACAAATGGAAGTAGTTAAAACTCCAAGATATTATAATACAAAACAGAATTTAAAAGAGATGTTTGAGCAAAGTGTCAAAGATGCGCAACTAGCATTGGGAAGTAAACTTAACCAAGATAAAATTGACCAAATTGTTAAGGCTTTAGAGTCTGCTATGCAAACATTGGATGGTAAGGAATCTGATATCACATCATTGAAGAATGCCATTAAAGCATATGCTGAGACAGTTAAAAAAGGTAAATATATAAATTCTGATCAAGAACGCAAAGGTCAATATGATCGTGAATTTAAACTCTTGGCATTATTAATTACAAAAGATTTGATAACTCAAGATGAAATTGACCGTCTGTTGACCACTTTCTTGCAAGCTCAAGACCAGCTGAATGGGAAAGAAACAGATTTTATGAGCCTAAAGAATGTTATCGAGGATGAAGTGAAGTTCCAAGAAAAAGATCCAAGATTTTTGACAGCTAGCAAAGAGGAGAAAGATGCATATCATCTTATTTTCAACAAAGCTAAGCTACTTTTGGAAAATGCAGAAGCTAGTCAAGAAGAAATTAATGAAGTAATCAAAGCTCTAAAAGAAACGGTTGTAAAACTTAAGGCTAATAAAGTAGAGATCCCAACCAAACCAGTTGTACCAGTTAAGCCGGTTGATCCAACTAAAGCAGTTGCACCAGTTAATCCAGTTATTCCAGCTAAACCAGTTGTAACGATCAAGCCAGTTTCTCAAGTGCAACCTGTTAAATTAGTAAGTCAAAATAGACAAGTCTCAACTATTAAGCCTTCAATTAGCAATGATAAAATTGAGAAAGCTACATCAATTACAATACATCATTCCAATATAGAAGCTAAGCATGAGAATAAAACACTAGCTGGAAGTGATCAACAAGTGCTTTTAGCTACAGTCATCAAAGAAGGAAAACAGTTACCAGCCACTGGTGAGAATAACATGATTTCTATTATGCTAAGTATTTCTGGAATTTCTCTCTTGTTGTCAGTTATTGGACTTGTAACTTTTTCAAAAAGTGAGTAGAGAATACAAGCTAAATTCCCAAAGTAAGTTCCACCGCTAGTAGAATTGGAAGTTAGTCTGAGAAAAATCATAAAAACCAGTGGAATTCCGTGTCAGGGTAAGTTCCACTGGTTTTACTCATGCTTGATTTCTATAGTAGTATCGTGAGCAAAAGGATTCAAATTATAGTATAGTTGCTTAGTTTCAAACAAGCATGTTATAATAAAGCTATGGCATATAGTACAGATTTTAAACAGCGAGCATTAGATTACATCAAAGAGGGGCACAGCCATGTCGAGGCAGCCAAGGTTTTTGATGTTGGCGTCAGAACTCTCTTCACGTGGGAAAAGAACTTACGTGAACAAGGACACTTAGAGAGGAAAAAGCGAGTCGTCAAAAACCGAAAGATTCCTTTAGAGGAATTGAAATCCTTTGTAGAGGCTTATCCAGATGCTTTTTTACGGGAAATTGCGGCACATTTTGATTGTGCTGTCCCTTCAGTATGGGCAGCTTTAAAGCAGTTTAATGTAACCTTAAAATACGATGACGAGCTTTACGGAACTAACC
>NZ_VMMS01000102.1:8383-18870 GCF_013277315.1 Streptococcus sp. 2106 | reverse complement strand
GAAAATGATTGAGTATTAGCTCCTCTTTTTACATTTGATTTTTATTGAGAGTAAAGTTGGAGTTGAAGTAATTTTGAAAGATTTTTTAGAAATAGCGCTTGATATATATATGGTAAAATAAAAAGAATTGCCGTGATATCAATAGATTTGGGGGATTTTTTAATATGGTACTGGATAAGGCAAGTTGTGATTTGCTTCAATATTTGATGGATCAAGAAACGTCCAAAACGATTATGGCGATTTCGAAAGATTTGAAAGAGTCAAGAAGGAAAATTTATTATCACATTGACAAAATCAATGCTGCTCTGGTTGACGAGGCGCTTCACATCATTAGTATTCCACGAATTGGTATTCACTTAACGGAAGAGCAGAGAGATGCTTGTTGTAAACTATTATCGGAAGTAGATTCGTACGATTATATCATGAGTGCGCATGAACGTATGATGATAATGTTACTATGGATAGGTATTTCTAAAGAACGTATTACGATTGAAAAATTGATAGAGTTAACAGAGGTATCTAGGAATACTGTTCTCAATGATTTGAATAGTATTCGTTATCAACTAACTTTGGAACAATATCAGGTGACCTTGCAAGTGAGCAAGTCACAGGGATACCGCCTTCATGCCCACCCTCTTAATAAAATTCAGTATCTTCAATCGCTTCTATATCATATTTTTATGGAAGAAAATGCCACTTTTGTATCTATTTTAGAAGATAAGATGAAAGAGAGGTTAGATGATGAGTGTTTGCTTTCTGTTGAAATGAACCAATTTTTTAAGGAACAGGTTCCTTTAGTTGAACAAGATTTAGGGAAGAAAATAAACCATCATGAAATAACTTTTATGTTGCAGGTTCTACCTTATTTGCTGTTAAGCTGTCATAATGTTGAACAGTATCAAGAAAGACATCAGGATATAGAGAAAGAATTTTCTTTGATAAGAAAAAGAATAGAGTATCAGGTGTCTAAGAAATTAGGAGAACGGTTGTTTCAAAAGTTTGAAATTTCTTTGTCAGGACTTGAAGTTTCTCTTGTAGCTGTTCTCCTCCTCTCCTATCGTAAAGATTTGGATATTCATGCAGAAAGTGATGATTTTCGGCAATTAAAACTTGCTTTAGAAGAATTTATCTGGTATTTTGAATCACAAATCCGAATGGAGATTGAGAACAAGGATGATTTGTTACGAAATTTGATGATCCACTGTAAAGCCTTGTTATTTAGAAAGACTTACGGTATTTTTTCTAAAAATCCTCTAACAAAACAAATTCGATCCAAGTATGGAGAATTATTTTTAGTCACTAGAAAATCTGCGGAAATTTTAGAAGGAGCATGGTTTATTCGGCTAACAGACGATGATATTGCCTATTTGACGATTCATATTGGAGGATTTTTAAAGTATACACCATCGTCTCAAAAAAATATGAAAAAAGTTTATCTCGTTTGTGATGAAGGTGTTGCGGTTTCGAGACTTTTGCTGAAACAATGCAAACTTTATTTTCCAAATGAGCAAATTGACACTGTATTTACAACAGAACAATTTAAGAGTGTGGAAGATATTGCACAAGTTGATGTAGTGATTACTACTAATGATGATTTGGATAGCAGATTTCCGATTTTAAGGGTTAATCCTATCCTTGAAGCAGAAGATCTTTTGAGAATGCTAGACTATCTTAAACACAATATATTTGGTAATGAGGGCAAAAGTTTCAGTGAAAATCTTTCTAGTCTTATTTCGTCTTATATTGCAGACAGCAAGTTGGCTAGTAAGTTCCAAGAAGAGGTTCAAACACTTATAAATCAAGAAATAGTAGTTCAAGCTTTTTTGGAAGATATTTGAAGGACAGTCCAATGATGAACACAAACCTGTGTTTTTCTTGGTCTTTTTTAGTGTTTTGAAGGGTGGTATACTAATCTCAAAGATAACAATTATATCCAAAGGAGGCGACATATGCCAAACGTCAAAGAAATTACAAGAGAGTCATGGATTTTAGCCACTTTCCCAGAGTGGGGAACCTGGTTGAACGAAGAAATCGAAGAAGAAGTCGTACCTGAAGGCAACTTTGCCATGTGGTGGCTAGGCAACTGTGGTACTTGGATTAAGACACCAGCTGGTGCTAACGTTGTCATGGACCTTTGGTCAAACCGTGGAAAATCAACCAAAAAAGTGAAAGATATGGTTCGTGGGCACCAAATGGCAAATATGGCAGGTGTTCGTAAGTTGCAACCAAACTTGCGTGTTCAGCCAATGGTTATCGATCCATTTGCTATCAACGAACTAGACTATTACTTAGTTTCACACTTCCACAGTGATCATATCGACCCATACACAGCTGCAGCAATTCTCAATAATCCTAAGTTAGAGCATGTTAAGTTTATCGGTCCTTACCACTGTGGACGAATCTGGGAAGGATGGGGTGTTCCAAAAGAACGTATCATCGTTGTGAAGCCAGATGACACTATCGAATTAAAAGATATGAAGATTCATGCAGTAGAATCATTTGACCGTACTTGCTTGGTAACTCTCCCAGTGAACGGTGCTGATGAGACAGGCGGTGAACTTGCTGGCTTGGTTGTTACAGATGAAGAAATGGCTCAAAAGGCTGTTAACTATATCTTTGAAACACCAGGTGGAACCATCTATCATGGTGCAGATTCTCACTTCTCAAACTATTTTGCAAAACATGGTAAAGACTTTAAAATTGATGTTGCTTTGAATAACTATGGTGAAAATCCGGTAGGTATCCAAGACAAAATGACATCTATCGACCTTCTTCGTATGGCAGAAAATCTGCGTACCAAAGTCATTATCCCAGTTCACTATGATATCTGGTCTAACTTCATGGCTTCTACTAATGAGATTCTAGAACTTTGGAAAATGCGAAAAGATCGCTTGCAATACGATTTCCATCCATTTATCTGGGAAGTTGGCGGTAAGTACACTTATCCTCAAGATCAACACTTAGTAGAATACCATCATCCACGTGGTTTTGATGATTGTTTTGAACAAGACTCTAACATTCAATTTAAAGCTTTGCTATAATATAAAAATATTCTTTGGAGGTTATCCGTATGTTGCATGATACGGATAATTTTCATATAATAGTAAAATAGAATGTGTGATTCAATAATCACCTCAAATAGAAAGGAAATTCTATGTCAAATCTATCTGTTAATGCAATTCGTTTCCTAGGTATTGACGCTATCAACAAAGCCAACTCAGGTCACCCAGGTGTGGTTATGGGAGCAGCTCCGATGGCCTACAGCCTCTTTACAAAACAACTTCGTATCAATCCAGCTCAACCAAACTGGATTAACCGCGACCGCTTTATTCTTTCAGCTGGTCATGGTTCAATGCTCCTTTATGCCCTTCTTCACCTTTCTGGCTTTGAAGATGTTAGTATGGATGAGATCAAGAGCTTCCGTCAATGGGGTTCAAAAACACCAGGTCATCCAGAATTTGGCCATACAGCAGGGATTGATGCTACGACAGGTCCTCTAGGTCAAGGGATCTCAACTGCCACTGGTTTTGCCCAAGCAGAACGTTTCTTGGCAGCCAAATATAACCGCGAAGGCTACAACATTTTTGACCACTATACTTACGTTATCTGTGGAGACGGAGACTTGATGGAAGGTGTCTCAAGCGAGGCAGCTTCATACGCAGGCTTGCAAAAACTGGATAAGTTGGTTGTTCTTTATGATTCAAATGACATCAACTTGGATGGTGAGACAAAGGATTCATTTACTGAAAGCGTTCGTGACCGTTACAATGCTTACGGTTGGCATACTGCCTTGGTTGAAGATGGAACAGACTTGGAAGCAATCCATGCTGCTATCGAAACAGCAAAAGCTTCAGGTAAACCATCTTTGATTGAAGTGAAGACTGTTATTGGATACGGTTCTCCAAACAAACAAGGAACTAATGCCGTACACGGTGCTCCTCTTGGAGCAGATGAAACTGCAGCTACTCGTCAAGCTCTCGGTTGGGACTATGAACCATTTGAAATTCCAGAACAAGTTTATGCTGATTTCAAAGAACATGTTGCAGACCGTGGCGCATCAGCTTATCAAGCTTGGGTAAAACTAGTTGCTGATTATAAAGAGGCTCATCCAGAACTGGCAGCAGAAGTAGAAGCTATCATCGACGGACGTGATCCAGTGAAAGTGACTCCAGCAGACTTCCCAACCTTAGAAAATGGTTTCTCTCAAGCAACTCGTAATTCAAGCCAAGATGCCTTGAACGTTGTAGCGGCTAAGTTGCCAACTTTTTTGGGTGGATCAGCTGACCTAGCTCACTCAAACATGACTTACATCAAAACGGATGGGCTTCAAGACGATGCCAATCGCTTGAACCGTAACATTCAGTTTGGTGTTCGTGAATTTGCAATGGGAACGATCTTGAACGGGATGGCCCTTCACGGTGGACTTCGTGTATACGGTGGAACTTTCTTCGTCTTCTCTGACTATGTGAAGGCAGCTGTTCGCTTGTCAGCCTTACAAGGACTTCCTGTGACTTATGTCTTTACCCACGATTCTATTGCAGTTGGGGAAGACGGTCCGACTCACGAACCAGTTGAGCACTTGGCAGGTCTTCGTGCTATGCCAAATCTAAATGTTTTCCGTCCAGCAGATGCGCGTGAAACTCAAGCAGCTTGGTACCTTGCAGTGACAAGTGAGAAAACACCAACTGCCCTTGTCTTGACACGTCAAAACTTGACTGTTGAAGAAGGGACAGACTTCGACAAGGTTGCAAAAGGTGCCTATGTTGTCTATGAAAATGCAGCAGACTTTGATACCATCTTGATTGCGACAGGTTCAGAGGTCAATCTTGCTGTCGCAGCTGCCAAAGAATTGGCTAGTCAAGGCGCAAAAGTCCGCGTAGTCAGCATGCCATCTACAGATGTCTTTGATAAACAAGATGCAGCTTACAAGGAAGAAATTCTTCCAAATGCAGTTCGCCGTCGTGTTGCAGTCGAGATGGGTGCAAGTCAAAACTGGTACAAATATGTTGGTCTCGATGGTGCCGTTCTAGGTATTGATACCTTCGGAGCCTCTGCCCCAGCACCAAAAGTATTGGCAGAATATGGCTTTACTGTAGAAAATCTTGTAGAATTTGTGAATAACTTGAAATAATCCTAAAAATCAGGGCGTAAGCTCTGGTTTTTCTTACCAGAAAAGTAAGGTACAATCTTGTAAAAGTAGCTGAAATTTGATATAGTAGTCCTATGTAAAAGACAAAGGAGAAAACAATGAATCCAAATATTACTTTTTTAATCATGCTTGTAGGTATGATGGCCTTGATGTTCTTTATGCAACGTTCTCAAAAGAAACAAGCTCAAAAGCGTATGGACAGCTTAAATAAACTACAAAAAGGCTATGAAGTGATTACAATCGGTGGACTTTATGGAACAGTCGATGAAGTAGATACGGAGAAGGGAACAATAGTTCTTGACGTAGATGGAGTTTACTTGACTTTTGAACTAGCTGCTATCAAGACAGTATTACCGCTGAAAGAAACAGCTTCACTAGAAGGCGCAATTGAAAAATAAGACGGGATCACGAACTCCCGTTTTTCTATAAAAGAAAGGAAGTGGGATGAAAAAATTAGTCTTTGTCTGTCTGGGAAATATTTGCCGTAGCCCTATGGCCGAGTTTGTTATGAAATCAATGACAGATAACTACGAAATCCAAAGTCGAGCGACTTCCTCTTGGGAACATGGCAATCCGATTCATAAGGGGACTCAGGGAATTTTTCAAGAGTATGAGATTCCTTATGACAAGAACAAGACATCGCTTCAGATTAGTAAGGAAGATTTTGAAGCCTTTGATTATATTATCGGAATGGACGCTTCAAATATTTCTGACTTACGTCAGATGTGTCCAGTAGACTGTCAAGATAAGATTTACTCATTTTCATCTGAAAGTGTTCCAGACCCTTGGTATACAGGAGATTTTGAAGAAACCTATCGACGTGTTCAAGAGGGCTGTCAAGCTTGGTTAGAACGTTTAGAAAAGGAGAGTTAAGGTGGAAAATCTTACGAATTTTTACGAAAAGTATCGAGTGTATCTGACTCGTCCACGTTTAGAGCTTTTGGCAGTAGTTGCCATTGTTTTCTGTGCTGTACTCGTCTTTTTTCTAAATATTCCCGAAAAAGGTGTTCTAAAACTCGATAATGGAACGATTGTTTACGACGGCAGTCTTGTCCGTGGTAAAATGAATGGCCAAGGTACCATTACCTTCCAAAATGGAGACCAATATACAGGTGGCTTCAACAATGGAGCCTTCAACGGAAAAGGCACCTTTCAATCCAAAGAAGGCTGGACCTACGAAGGTGATTTTGTAAATGGTCAGGCTGAAGGAAAAGGGAAACTAACAACAGAACAAGAAGTCGTTTATGAAGGAACTTTTAAACAAGGCGTTTTTCAACAAAAATAAAGCCTCCTTATTAAAGGAGGTATTGTTAGAATGTTTAAGTAAGCGCTTACCTGTAAATCCCTTTCTTTCCAAGCTCCTCTTCCAAGCAAGTTTGTGAAATAAAAAAATATTTGAAATAAATTTCACAAACTTTAAAGAAAAAGCTTGCTAAGAAAAGAAAATGACAAACATTTCACAAGGTACTAAAAATTCTTTGTGAAATGTTTATGAAACTGTTTACAAAGTTGAAATAATGCGTTATAATAAACTTGTGAAAAAATTAACAAAGGATTAAATCCTTGAAAGCTATGGAGGAAAATATGGCTGATAAAAAAACTGTGACACCAGAGGAAAAGAAACTCGCTGCTGAAAAGCATGTCGATGGATTGGTGCAAAAAGCTTTAGTTGCCCTTGAAGAAATGCGTAAGTTGGATCAAGAGCAGGTTGACTATATTGTAGCAAAAGCTTCGGTTGCAGCACTTGACGCGCATGGTATACTGGCACAACATGCAGTTGAAGAAACTGGTCGTGGGGTATTTGAAGATAAGGCAACGAAAAATCTATTTGCCTGTGAACACGTAGTGAACAATATGCGTGGAGTTAAAACAGTTGGAGTTATCGAAGATGATCCAATTACAGGGTTGACGAAGATTGCTGAACCTGTTGGTGTAATTTGTGGTCTCACTCCAACAACCAACCCAACTTCAACAGCTATTTTCAAATCATTGATTTCATTGAAGACACGTAATCCAATCGTTTTTGCCTTCCACCCATCAGCACAAGAGTCATCAGCTCACGCAGCTCAAATCGTTCGTGATGCTGCGATTAAAGCAGGAGCTCCTGAAAACTGTGTGCAATGGATTACTCAACCATCTATGGAAGCAACAAGTGCCCTTATGAACCACGAAGGTGTTGCGACAATCCTTGCAACAGGTGGTAATGCCATGGTTAAGGCGGCTTACTCATGTGGTAAACCAGCTCTTGGGGTAGGTGCCGGAAACGTTCCAGCTTATGTTGAAAAATCAGCAAATATCCGTCAAGCAGCACACGATATCGTCATGTCTAAATCATTTGATAACGGTATGGTCTGTGCATCTGAACAAGCGGTTATCATTGACAAAGAAATCTACGATGAATTTGTAGCAGAGTTCAAATCTTACCACACTTACTTTGTAAACAAAAAAGAAAAAGCTCTTCTTGAAGAATTCTGCTTCGGCGTGAAAGCAAACAGCAAAAACTGTGCTGGTGCAAAATTGAACGCTGACATCGTTGGTAAACCAGCAACTTGGATTGCAGAGCAAGCAGGATTTACAGTTCCAGAAGGAACAAACATTCTTGCTGCAGAATGTAAAGAAGTTGGCGAAAATGAGCCATTGACTCGTGAGAAATTGTCACCAGTTATCGCAGTTTTGAAATCTGAAAGCCGTGAAGATGGTATTACTAAGGCTTGTCAAATGGTTGAATTTAACGGTCTTGGTCACTCGGCAGCCATCCATACAGCTGACGAAGAATTGACTAAAGAATTTGGTAAAGCTGTTAAAGCTATTCGTGTTATCTGTAACTCACCTTCTACTTTCGGTGGTATCGGGGACGTTTACAATGCCTTCTTGCCATCATTGACACTTGGATGTGGTTCTTACGGACGCAACTCAGTTGGGGATAACGTTAGTGCCATTAACCTCTTGAATATCAAAAAAGTCGGAAGACGGAGAAATAATATGCAGTGGTTTAAAGTTCCTTCAAAAATTTACTTCGAACGCAATTCTATCCAATACCTTCAAACATGTGAAGATATTGAACGCGTTCTGATTGTTACAGACAAATCTATCGAAAAACTCGGTTTCGTTCAACGTGTTATCGATCAATTGAACGCACGTAGCAACCGTGTAACTATCCAAGTCTTCTCAGATGTTGAACCAGATCCAGACATCACAACTGTAGAACGTGGTGCTGAGGTGATGAAAGCATTTGAACCAGACACAATCATTGCTCTTGGTGGTGGTTCACCAATGGATGCAGCCAAAGTAATGTGGCTCTTCTACGAACAACCAGAAATCGACTTCCGTGACTTGGTTCAAAAATTCATGGATATCCGTAAACGCGCCTTCCGCTTCCCATCACTTGGTAAGAAAGCGAAGTACATCGGTATCCCAACAACTTCAGGTACTGGTTCAGAAGTAACACCATTTGCCGTTATCTCTGATAAGAAAAACAACCGCAAATACCCATTGGCTGACTACTCATTGACACCGACTATTGCCATTGTTGACCCTGCTTTGGTTGAATCAGTTCCAGACTTTATCGCTGCTGATACAGGTATGGATGTCTTGACACACGCGACTGAAGCCTACACTTCAAACTTTGCTAACGACTATACAGACGGTATTGCGCTTCAAACAATCAAACTTGTCTTTGAATGGTTGGAAAAATCTGTTAAGACAGCTGACCCAGAAGCTCGTGAGAAAATGCACAATGCGTCTACAATGGCTGGTATGGCCTTCGCCAATGCCTTCCTTGGAATGAGCCACTCAATGGCCCATAAGATTGGTGGTGTTCATCACACTGTTCACGGACGTACAAATGCTATCTTGCTTCCGTACGTTATCCGTTACAACGGAACTCGTCCAGCTAAGACTACTACATGGCCTAAATACAACTACTGGAAAGCTGATGAGAAATTCCAAGACATCGCGAAAATGCTTGGCTTGCCTCACTCAACTCCAGAAGAAGCAGTTGAGGCATACGCTAAAGCTGTTTACGAACTTGGTGTTGCAGTAGGTATCAAGATGAACTTCCAGGATCAAGGAATTGATGAAAAAGCTTGGAAAGACAGCTTGCATGAAATTGCTTTGCTTGCTTATGAAGACCAATGTTCTCCTGCTAACCCACGCTTGCCAATGGTAGCTGACATGGAAGAAATTATGGCAGATGCATATTATGGCTACAAAGAAAGACCAGGACGCCGTAAATAATTGTTTATCAGTTTAGAGGCAGGAGTTATCCTGTCTCTTTTTTGTCGTTTTCACCAAACTATGATAGAATATAAAAAATTATATTTTTAAAATATAGGAGAAAACCGAAGGAATGAACAGTTTTGGTGAAAAAGTAAGAGGCTTAAGAGAAGAAAAAGGACTTAGTCGTCCAGTTTTTTGCGGAGATGAGTCTGAACTATCAGTGCGTCAGTTGGTGAGAATCGAAAAAGGAGAATTTCGCCCGAC
The DNA here is from genome assembly GCF_013277315.1 of Streptococcus sp. 2106. NCBI lineage: Bacteria > Bacillati > Bacillota > Bacilli > Lactobacillales > Streptococcaceae > Streptococcus > Streptococcus sp. 2106. The sequence continues at coordinate 9,239 of NZ_VMMS01000102.1, read as the reverse complement.
GATAAAAACACTAGAATATATTGCAGATCGATTAGAAATTCCGTCCTACGTCTTGATGCCAGATTATAAGGAATTACCCAAGCGCTACCAAGAATTAAAGTACTTTCTTTTACATCATCCTGACTATGGAGACAAGGAGTTGCAGGAACAAAAGGAAGAATATTTCGATGAGATTTTTGAGTGTTTTTATGATGATTTGCCACGTGATGAGAAGATGATAGTGGATTGTCTTCAAGCAATAGATGAAGTGAGAGCGACAGATAATGAACAGTATGGAATAGCGCTTTTAGATGAATCTTTTGAGGAACTATGGAATCAAAGAGAATTTTCCTTTTCAGACCTTTTAAAAATTAGATTGTATTTTTTGTGTAGTTATTTAGAAAATATAAAAAAAGGACAGTTATCTATTAGTGAACAGCAGAAACTTCAATTAATGTTTCAAAAAGTATGTAATAACGTAGAAAATAGCAGTACGGACGATTTATTTCTTGTTCGTGATGTGTTATTTGCAGGGCTAGGAAGTTGTGAATTATTGAATGACTTAGAGTTATTTAAGTTAGCTGTGGAAAAACTTAATTGGATTTCTGAAAAAACACGAGATTTCCAAAAGCAACCGATTGTCTTGATGGTAGAATGGAAATATTATATTCAGATGGATTATGATACAGCCAAACAAAAGTATGAAGAAGCAAAAATGATGGCGAGGATGTTTGGCAATGAGAAGTTAATCGTTAGTTTAGATAAGGAATGGAGCGAAGATGTAGAAAGATATTGTTAAATGCTTTATAGGAGTGACATTTCTGTCATTGAGGGAATGCCGCTTTTTTGTTACAATGAATTTTATACTCAATGAAAA
>NZ_VMMS01000102.1:0-8367 GCF_013277315.1 Streptococcus sp. 2106 | reverse complement strand
TTTTCGAAGAGTATTACTTGCTATACATCCAGAAGCAAACTCGGCAATAGAGAAAAAATTCTAAGCAGTAGGTTCATAGTGGCAATCAGTGCTGATGTCGCTTGAAGGCTTTTCTATAATTATGATGTATGACGATAACAGTTTTAAATAAGGGGGAAAGAATGTCCATTTTATCCATTAAAAATATTTCAAAATTTTACGCTTTGGACGGCAAACAGAAAGAGCAGGCTCTAAGAAATATTAACCTGCAGATTGCTGAAGGGAAAATCACTGCGATTTATGGTCCGTCAGGATGTGGCAAAACCAGTCTATTAAATATTATCAGTGGTTTAGATAGGGAGTACGAGGGAATTTTAGACTTTAAAGGGGAATCCCTCCGTGACTTATCAGAGATTGAACTAACTCAATTTCGTAAAGATAAGATTGGATTTGTGTTTCAAAACTTTAACCTCATTCCTCATCAGTCTGTTTTGGACAATGTCAAGCTACCTCTCTATGTCAAAGATTTATCTGACAGGGAGATGACAATGGTTGCAAAGGAGCAATTAAGTAACTTGGGCATGGAGCCTTTTGTAGCTAAAAATGTTAAACAACTTTCTGGTGGGCAAAAGCAACGTGTAGCAATCGCGCGTGCACTGGTAAATCAGCCTGATATGATTGTAGCAGATGAGCCAACGGGTTCGCTGGATTCTCAATCCCAAGAAATGGTATTGGAGGTATTTAAAAATTTAGCCCAAACAGGGAAAACAGTACTAATTGTAACCCATAATCCAGAGGTTGCTGAATATGCAGACGTGATTATCAAAATGAAGGATGGTGAAGTCGTTGAAGAAGTCAAAAAATAAAGGATTATCATTGAAAAATAAATTCAAACTTTCTTTAAATAACTTTCTGGAGAGAAAGTGGCGTAACCTATTGATTGCGCTAGCAACCTCAATCGGTTTTGTAGGAGTCTTAATTTCTTTCGGCTTGGGAAATGCATTGATTTCGATGATTGATGAAAATACGAATGGAGGTCAAATCCCTTCACAAGTTCAGATTGCTTTAAACACAAAAAATGTTGGACGAGGCTTTTTGAACCAAGATGATAAGAACTACATCACGGATACAGTTGGAAAAGAAGCTATTAAATATTTGGAGAGTCCTTTTGGGATGATCATGTCAAATATGACTATAGATGGTCAAGAAATGGATCTGAGTCAAACGATGCCTTCTTATGCTCAAGTAGTGAGTCTCTATGAGGATACAAGTATCTCTGTTAGTAGTAATGAGGCGGACAAAGTGTTAGCTGGTTCCCTCTATACGGATTCAAATGAACAGGGATTGACGATTCCAAGCAGTTTACTAAAAAATTGGAATGAACAGACAGGAAAAAATCTGACAGCTAGTGATATTATTGGCAAATCAGTCTCAGCCAGCATTGTAGAAAATGATGCTGAAGCTAGCAAGACTGCTCAATTTCAAACAAAGATTGTACGTGTAATCAATGATGAAGATGACTTGGAGGACAGCAACAGTTTCATGCCGTCTCATCAAATGGAAACGATTTTGAAAGAAGCTGGATTTACAAAAGCTGTATCTTATTTTATCTTGGAACTCAAAGATCCATCACAAACAAAAGCGATAACAGAAGAATTGCAGAAAAACAAGAAGTATACTGTTCTTTCTCAACAGAAGGTTCTTGATATTGTGATTACTTTTATTCGTGTCATTCAGGGATTGTTGATTGTACTTTCATCACAAGCTATTGTGGTAGCAGCGGTCATGATTGGTATCATTATTTACATCAATATCATGCAACGTTCTAAGGAAATAGGTGTCATGAAGGCAGTTGGTTATCAAAATCGTGATGTCAAAGGAATTTTTATTTACGAGGCTATCTGGATTGTAGGCATCGCCTTGTTACTGGCCTTTTTGGTTGCACAAGGGGTGGGAAGTTTGGCGAATGCGGTTGTAAATCACTTTTACCCATCCATCACGAAGGTTTTTGAATTAAATCTTTTATCTGTTTTAGGAACTCTAGCTTTCGCTCTCTTGCTTGGTTATGTCTCAGCTTACTTCCCAGCGCGTAAAATTAGTAAAATGGATCCTGTAGAATCGTTACGCTATGAATAGTAAGGGATTCCTTGATTTACAGTTTAAAAAAGAAACTAACATAGAAAAACAATGCCCGTACTTGCAATTAAACTTAAATAGTTATATAATAGGTTTGTTGAAAGGTGATTTGTAGTGATTCAAGTTACTCTTTTCACAATAAAAATTTCATGATTTTCATAAGGAGGAAATCACTAATGGTAGTTAAAGTTGGTATTAACGGTTTCGGACGTATCGGTCGTCTTGCTTTCCGTCGTATCCAAAACGTAGAAGGTGTTGAAGTTACACGCATCAACGACCTTACAGATCCAGTTATGCTTGCACACTTGTTGAAATACGACACAACTCAAGGTCGTTTCGACGGTACTGTTGAAGTTAAAGAAGGTGGATTCGAAGTTAACGGTAAATTCGTTAAAGTTTCTGCTGAACGTGATCCAGAACAAATCGACTGGGCTACTGACGGTGTAGAAATCGTTCTTGAAGCTACTGGTTTCTTTGCTAAGAAAGAAGCAGCTGAAAAACACCTTAAAGGTGGAGCTAAAAAAGTTGTTATCACTGCTCCTGGTGGAAACGACGTTAAAACAGTTGTATTCAACACTAACCACGACGTTCTTGACGGTACTGAAACAGTTATCTCAGGTGCTTCATGTACTACAAACTGCTTGGCTCCTATGGCTAAAGCTCTTCAAGACAACTTTGGTGTTGTTGAAGGATTGATGACTACTATCCACGCTTACACTGGTGACCAAATGATCCTTGACGGACCACACCGTGGTGGTGACCTTCGCCGTGCTCGCGCTGGTGCTGCAAACATCGTTCCTAACTCAACTGGTGCTGCAAAAGCTATCGGTCTTGTAATCCCAGAATTGAACGGTAAACTTGACGGATCTGCACAACGCGTTCCAACTCCAACTGGATCAGTTACTGAATTGGTAGCTGTTCTTGAAAAGAACGTTACTGTTGATGAAGTGAATGCAGCTATGAAAGCAGCTTCAAACGAATCATACGGCTACACAGAAGATCCAATCGTATCTTCAGATATCATAGGTATGTCTTACGGTTCATTGTTTGACGCAACTCAAACTAAAGTCCTTGACGTTGACGGTAAACAATTGGTTAAAGTTGTATCATGGTACGACAACGAAATGTCATACACTGCACAACTTGTTCGTACTCTTGAATACTTCGCAAAAATTGCTAAATAATTCTTGAGTCGATAAAAAGCAAGGCCTCTTGGTCTTGCTTTTCAAATATTTAAAAATGGATGACACAATCATCCATTCTTTTTTAATTCTGTTTCAAAAGTATCTGATAGGACAGTGAAGCTTAATTTCTCTAGAGTAAGCGGATGGGTAAAGGACAGTCGGAAGGCGTGGAGCATAAGCCGACTCGTCTTTGAATTGCTGTTATAGAGAGGGTCGCCCAAAATAGGGAAGTTATGATGCGAAAGGTGCACACGAATCTGATGGGTTCGCCCTGTCTTTAGTTTACAACGGACAAGGGTCGTTTTGTTTGGGAATTGCTTTAATCTGCTTACATGCGTTTCAGCATATTGCCCATTTTTTGTATCAACTATTCGTTTTCTGCGGTCATGGCGATCACGCCCAATTTTGTCTTTGAAAACAAGTTCTTTGCTGTTGATATTTCCGTCAACAAGCGCCCAATATTCCCTAGAAATCTCTTTTTTCTCCAATAAGCGGTTGAGAATGGGCAGGATAAAAGGATTTTTGGCAAAGAGAACCAAGCCACTGGTTTCCATGTCCAGACGATGAACGACATAGCAGGTTTGGCCAACATAGGCACTGACATGGTTGAGAAGGGCGATTTCGTTTGGCTGATTACCATGCGTTTTCATCCCCTCTGGTTTGTTTACAATAATCAAGTGTTGATCTTGATAAACTTCCTGCACTAAGTCTGGGTTGCCCCAAGGGATTTCTTTTTCGGGATAATCTTCCTCGTCAAAAGTCAACTGGCAAACATCTCCAGGACTTACCATCTCGTTCCAATGAACTTCTCGCTGATTAATCAAAATGTGTTTCTTGATTCTTAAAAAATGACGGATTTTTCTAGGGATGAGGAGTTGCTCCTCCAGTAATTGCTTTACCGTCATTTGAGGTAGAGAGTCTGGTAATGTAAATGTGAATTGCATACAGATATTGTAACAAAAAAAGCCCTATTTGGATAGGAAATAGCTAAATTCTTGTCTTCCTATGATGAAGATGATAAAATAAACGCATGAAATTAGATAAATTATTCGAGAAATTTCTTTCTCTTTTTAAAAAAGAAACAAGTGAACTAGAAGATTCTGATTCTACTAGCTTACGTCGTTCTCGCAGTGATAGAAAAAAATTGGCCCAAGTGGGTCCAATTCGAAAATTCTGGCGTCGTTATCATCTAACAAAGATTGTCCTTATACTAGGTTTGAGTGCAGGCTTGCTAGTTGGAACCTATTTGTTTGCTGTAGCTAAGTCAACCAATGTTAACGATTTGCAAAACGCCTTGAAAACTCGGACTATCATTTTTGACCGTGAAGAAAAAGAGGCTGGTGCCTTGTCTGGTCAAAAAGGAACTTATGTTGAACTGACTGACATCAGTAAAAATTTGCAGAATGCTGTTATTGCGACAGAAGACCGTTCTTTCTATAAAAATGACGGGATCAACTATGGTCGTTTCTTCTTGGCGATTGTCACTGCTGGTCGTTCAGGTGGTGGTTCTACTATTACCCAACAGCTGGCTAAAAACGCCTATTTGTCGCAGGATCAAACCGTTGAGAGAAAAGCGAAAGAATTTTTCCTTGCCTTAGAATTAACAAAAAAATATAGTAAGGATCAGATCTTAACCATGTACCTTAACAACGCTTATTTTGGAAATGGTGTGTGGGGTGTAGAAGATGCGAGTAAGAAATACTTTGGAGTTTCTGCGTCAGAAGTGAGTTTGGGTCAAGCTGCGACTCTGGCAGGGATGCTCAAAGGGCCGGAACTGTATAATCCCTTGAGCTCTGTAGAAGATTCTACCAATCGGCGCGATACTGTCTTGCAAAATATGGTTGCGGCGGGATATATTGATAAAAACCAAGAAACCGAAGCTGCAGAAGTTGATATGACTTCGCAATTGCACGATAAGTATGAAGGGAAAATCTCAGATTACCGCTATCCTTCTTACTTTGATGCGGTGGTTAATGAAGCTGTTTCTAAGTATAATCTAACAGAGGAAGAAATTGTCAATAATGGCTACCGCATTTATACAGAGCTGGACCAAAACTACCAAGCAAATATGCAGGTTGTTTATGAGAACACCTCACTATTTCCGAGGGCAGAGGATGGAACATTTGCACAATCAGGAAGTGTAGCTCTTGAACCGAAAACAGGGGGAGTTCGTGGGGTTGTCGGTCAAGTTGCTGACAATGATAAAACTGGATTCCGGAATTTCAACTATGCAACCCAATCAAAACGTAGCCCTGGTTCTACAATTAAGCCTTTAGTTGTTTATACGCCAGCAGTTGAGGCAGGTTGGGCTTTGAATAAGCTCTTGGATAACCATACCATGCAGTATAACAGCTATAAGGTAGATAACTATGCAGGAATCAAAACGAGTCGAGAAGTTCCTATGTATCAAGCCTTGGCAGAATCGCTTAATCTACCTGCTGTTGCTACTGTTAATGATTTGGGCCTTGATAAGGCTTTTGAGGCAGGCGAAAAATTCGGACTCAACATGGAAAAGGTCGACCGTGTTCTTGGCGTCGCCTTGGGAAGTGGTGTCGAAACCAATCCTCTGCAAATGGCTCAAGCATATGCTGCCTTTGCAAATGAAGGTTTAATGCCGGAAGCACATTTTATTAGTAGAATTGAAAATGCTAGTGGTCAGGTCATTGCGAGCCATAAAAATTCACAAAAACGGGTGATTGATAAGTCTGTAGCTGACAAGATGACCAGTATGATGTTGGGAACATTTACAAACGGAACTGGTATTAGTTCATCGCCTGCAGACTATGTCATGGCAGGAAAAACTGGAACAACTGAAGCAGTTTTCAATCCGGAATACACAAGTGACCAGTGGGTGATTGGTTATACTCCAGATGTAGTGATTAGCCATTGGCTTGGTTTTCCGACCACTGATGAAAATCACTATCTAGCAGGATCTACTTCAAACGGTGCAGCCCATGTCTTTAGAAACATTGCCAATACCATTTTACCTTATACACCAGGAAGGACCTTTACAGTTGAAAATGCTTATAAACAAAATGGAATTGCACCAGCTAACACAAAAAGACAAGTACAAACCAATGATAATAGCCAGACAGATGATAATTTGTCTGATATTCGAGGACGTGCGCAAAGTCTAGTAGATGAGGCTAGTCGGGCTATCTCGGATGCTAAGATTAAGGAAAAGGCTCAAACAATATGGGATTCGGTAGTCAATCTATTTCGCTAAGATGCTTGTCAAAGCCTAGCTTTCTTGTTATAATAGATAAGATGGAGGCGTTATGGCACTAAAAAAAGCAAGCCTAGCTTGTGCGGTTTGTGGTTCGAGAAACTATTCAATCAAGATCAGTGGAAACCCCAAGCCTACACGACTAGAAGTAAATAAATTTTGTAAGCATTGTGGCAAGTACACTACACACAGAGAAACGAGATAGGAGAGAGCGATGCGTTTTATTGGAGATATTTTTAGACTTCTTAAAGACACAACATGGCCAACTCGCAAGGAAAGCTGGAGAGATTTTCGTTCTATCATGGAATACACAGCTTTCTTTGTAGTAATTATTTACATTTTTGACCAGTTGATTGTTTCAGGTTTGATTCGATTTATTAACATTTTTTAGAAGATTAGTGGAGTTAATTACACTAGAAATCTTCTATTTATGAAAGGAAATATCATGGATAGTTTTGATAAAGGGTGGTTTGTTTTACAAACTTATTCTGGTTATGAAAATAAGGTAAAAGAAAATCTATTACAACGTGCACAAACCTACAATATGTTGGATAATATTCTACGCGTTGAAATTCCAACACAAACAGTGCAAGTTGAAAAAAATGGAAAGAGAAAAGAAGTAGAAGAAAATCGCTTTCCAGGTTATGTTCTTGTAGAAATGGTGATGACAGATGAAGCTTGGTTTGTTGTGCGAAACACACCAAACGTTACAGGATTTGTCGGATCTCACGGGAATAGATCAAAACCAACACCATTATTGGAACAAGAAATTCGTGACATTTTGGTATCTATGGGACAAACTGTTCAAGAATTTGATTTCGATGTTGAGGTTGGTCAAACTGTACGTATTATTGATGGTGCTTTTGCAGACTACACTGGTAAGATTACAGAAATTGATAATAACAAAGTGAAGATGATTATCTCTATGTTTGGTAATGACACAGTTGCAGAAGTAAACCTAAACCAAATCGCAGAATTATAACCCAAAGAGAGGCAAGACCTCTCTTTTTTGTGCAGTTGAGACGGTGTAGAGAACAGAATGGATGAAATGTGCCAAAAGTGTTTCTGAATCTGTTAGACTGTACACAGAAAGGGGAAAAGAATGATTAAAGAATTGTATGAAGAAGTCCAGGGAATTATATATAAGTGTAGAAATGAATATTACCTTCATTTATGGGAGCTATCGGACTGGGACCAAGAGGGAATGATTTGCTTACATGAATTGATTAGTAGAGAAGAAGGACTAGTAGAAGATATTCCTCGTTTACGTAAATACTTCAAAACTAAATTCCGTAATCGAATTTTAGACCATATCCGTAAACAAGAAAGCCACAAACGAAGATATGATAAAGAACCTTATGAAGAAGTGGGTGAAATCAGTCATCGTATAAGTGATGGAGGACTCTGGCTAGACGATTATTATCTCTTTCATGAAACACTAAGAAATTATAGAAATAAACAAACTAAAGAGCAACAAGAAGAATTAGAACGCATCTTAAGAGATGAACGCTTCCGAGGGCGTCAAAGAGTGTTAAGAGATTTACGTATTGTGTTTAAAGAGTTTGACATCCGTACCCATTAGGAAGTCATGCAAAAAAGTAAAAAAAATTTTAAAAAGGTGTTGACAAGTCTGAAAAAGATTGTATAATAGTAAGAGTTGAAAATAACAACTCTGGTCCGTTGGTCAAGGGGTTAAGACACCGCCTTTTCACGGCGGTAACACGGGTTCGAATCCCGTACGGACTATAGTATGTTGCGGTTGTAACACTTGATGAAAAAAAGATTAAAAAGTTTCAAAAAAAGTGTTGACAAACGAAAGTGACTGTGATATACTAATATAGT
>NZ_VMMS01000101.1:0-7938 GCF_013277315.1 Streptococcus sp. 2106 | reverse complement strand
GTGTGACGCACCAAGGGAGGAGTCTGCCCTTTTGAGGAAATCTAGCGAAGAAAAACGATACTGGAACAGCAGAAAGTAAAACTGGCCTCATGAGGAGGAAGAAAGTGGCTCATGAGGTCAGGGGTTTGGTAAGTTACATCTAGTTGAGAGAGGTATGAATGATTTGGGGTTAAGTCTTATTCTTAGCGGTTATTTATATTGTTTAATAGCGCTGATATTTCATCAATGATGTTTGACTTTGTGATTTTGGTAGTGGTTCAATTTGATTGCTACTATTTTTGATGGTGTGAATGTTCTGACAATGTACCCCAGCTAACTACGAAAGTTTTTGACTCTATATTTTTAATGTGTATTAAAAAATAAATTAACACATATTAATTTTTCTTGACTTAAATTTAAAAAATGATATACTATTTTTATGGAGAGCTAACAATTATATATAAATGTACTACTCTATTTCCTAGATAATACTTAGTAAAACTTTTTATAACAAAGGCTAGCAAAGTTAAAGTTTTCTATCTATTGGAAGTTAAATAAATATGTAAGGAATTAAAATGAAAAAAAGTACAGTATTGTCATTAACCACAGCTGCAGTTATTTTAGCAGCCTATGCCCCTAATGAGGTAGTCTTAGCAGATATATCTAGCTCTGAAGATGCTTTAAATATCTCTGATAAAGAAAAAGTAGTAGTAGATAAGGAAACAGAAAATAAAGAGAAACATGAAGAGATTCATCATGCTATAGAAGCTTCAAAGGATACTGAAGAAAAGAAAACAACAATTATTGAGGAAAAAGAAGTTGTTAGTAAAAATCCTGTGATAGACAATAGCACTAGCAATGAAGAAGCAACAAGCAAAGAAGAAAATTCCAATCAATCCCAAGGAGATAAAGCGGACTCGTCTGCAAGTAAAGACTCAGAAAGTCCCAAAAAAGAGGATAGACTTGTCTATATTGCTGAATTTAAAGATGAAGAGTCTAGAGAAAAAGCAATCAAGGGACTATCCAGTCTTAAGAATACAAAAGTTTTATATACTTATGATAGAATTTTTAACGGTAGTGCCATAGAAACAACTCCAGATAACTTGGACAAAATTAAACAAATAGAAGGTATCTCATCGGTTGAAAGGGCACAAAAAGTCCAACCCATGATGAATCATGCCAGAAAGGAAATTGGAGTTGAGGAAGCTATTGATTACCTAAAGGCCATTAATGCTCAATTTGGAAGAAATTTTGATGGCAGAGGTATGGTCATTTCAAATATCGATACTGGAACAGATTATAGGCATAAGGCTATGAGAATCGATGATGATGCCAAAGCCTCAATGAGATTTAAAAAAGAAGACTTAAAAGGCACTGATAAAAATTATTGGTTGAGTGATAAAATTCCTCATGCTTTTAATTATTATAATGGTGGTAAAATTACCGTAGAAAGAGCTGATGATGGAAGTGATTATTTTGATCCCCATGGGATGCATATTGCAGGGATTCTTGCTGGAAATGATACTGAAAAAGACATCAAGAACTTTAATGGCATAGATGGAATTGCACCTAATGCACAGATCTTCTCTTATAAAATGTACTCTGACGCAGGATCTGGGTTCGCAGGGGATGAAACAATGTTTCATGCTATTGAAGATTCCATCAAACACAACGTTGATGTTGTTTCGGTATCATCTGGTTTTACAGGAACAGGTCTTGTAGGTGAGAAATATTGGCAAGCTATTAGAGCATTAAGAAAAGCAGGCATTCCAATGGTTGTCGCTACGGGTAACTATGCGACTTCTGCTTCAAGTTCTTCTTGGGATTTAGTGGCAAATAATCATCTGAAAATGACCGACACTGGAAATGTAACGCGAACAGCAGCACATGAAGATGCGATAGCGGTTGCATCTGCTAAAAATCAAACAGTTGAGTTTGATAAAGTTAACATAGGTGGAGAAAGTTTTAAATACAGAAATATAGGGGCCTTTTTCGATAAGAATAAAATCACAACAAATGAAGATGGTTCAAAAGCTCCTAGTAAATTGAAATTTGTATATATAGGCAAGGGCCAAGACCAAGATTTGATAGGTTTGGATCTTAAGGGCAAAATTGCAGTAATGGATAGAATTTATACAAAGGATTTAAAAAATGCTTTTAAAAAAGCTATGGATAAGGGTGCACGCGCCATTATGGTTGTAAATACTGTAAATTACTACAATAGAGATAATTGGACAGAGCTTCCAGCTATGGGATATGAAGCGGATGAAGGTACTAAAAGTCAAGTGTTTTCAATTTCAGGAGATGATGGTGTAAAGCTATGGAACATGATTAATCCTGATAAAAAGACTGAAGTCAAAAGAAATAATAAAGAAGATTTTAAAGATAAATTGGAGCAATACTATCCAATTGATATGGAAAGTTTTAATTCCAACAAACCGAATGTAGGTGACGAAAAAGAGATTGACTTTAAGTTTGCACCTGACACAGACAAAGAACTCTATAAAGAAGATATCATCGTTCCAGCAGGATCCACATCTTGGGGGCCAAGAGTAGATTTACTTTTAAAACCCGATGTTTCAGCACCTGGTAAAAATATTAAATCCACGCTTAATGTCATTAATGGTAAATCAACTTATGGCTATATGTCAGGAACTAGTATGGCAACTCCAATCGTAGCAGCTTCTACTGTTTTGATTAGACCGAAGTTAAAGGAAATGCTTGAAAGACCTGTATTGAAAAATCTTGAGGGAGATGACAAAATAGACCTTACAAGTCTTACAAAAATTGCTTTACAAAATACTGCGCGACCTATGATGGACGCAACGTCTTGGAAAGAAAAAAGCCAATACTTTGCATCACCTAGACAACAGGGAGCAGGGCTAATTAATGTTGCCAATGCTTTGAGAAATGAAGTTGTAGCGACTTTCAAAAACAAGGATTCTAAAGGTTTGGTAAACTCTTATGGTTCTATTTCTCTTAAAGAAATAAAAGGAGAAGAAAAATATTTTACAGTTAAGCTTCACAATACATCAGACAGACCTTTAACCTTTAAAGTTTCAGCATCAGCGATAACTACAGATTCTCTAACTGACAGATTAAAACTGGATGAAACATATAAAGATGAAAAATCTCCAGATGGGAAGCAAATTGTTCCAGAAATCCATCCAGAAAAAATCAAAGGAGCAAATATCACATTTGAGCATGATACTTTCACTATAGGCGCAAATTCTAGCTTTGATTTGAATGCGGTTATAAATGTTGGAGAGGCTAAAGACAAAAATAAATTTGTAGAATCATTTATTCATTTTGAGTCAGTGGAAGAAATGGAAGCTCTAAACTCTAACGGGAAGAAAATAAACTTCCAACCTTCTTTGTCGATGCCTCTAATGGGATTTGCTGGGAATTGGAACCACGAACCAATCCTTGATAAATGGGCCTGGGAAGAGGGTTCAAAATCAAAAACAATGGAAGGTTATGATGATGATGGTAAACCGAAAATTCCTGGAACCTTGAACAAGGGTATTGGTGGAGAACATGGTATAGATAAATTTAATCCAGCAGCTATTATTCAAAACAGAAAAGATAAAAATATTACATCACTAGACCAAGACCCAGACTTATTTGCCTTTAACAACCAAGGTATTCATGCAGAATCCACTAGTGGATCTAATGTTGCTAGGGTATATCCACTTGACTCAAAGGGAGAACCACAAAGTGTTTCACTAGAAAGAGGATTAACACCTTCTCCACTTGTATTAAGAAGTGCAGAAGAAGGATTGATTTCAATAGTAAATACAAATAAAGAGGGAGAAAATCAAAGAGACTTAAAAGTCATTTCGAGAGAACACTTTATTAGAGGAATTTTAAATTCTAAAAGCAATGATGCAAAGGGAATTAAATCATCTAAACTAAAAGTTTGGGGTGATTTGAAGTGGGATGGACTCATCTATAACCCTAGAGGTAGAGAAGAAAATGAACCAGAAAGTAAGGATAACCAAGATCCAGCTACTAGGATAAGAGGACAATTTGAATCAATAGCTGAGGGTCAATACTTCTACAAATTCAAATATAGATTAACCAAGGATTATCCATGGCAGGTTTCTTATATACCAGTAAAAATTGATAATACAGCTCCAAAAATTATTTCAATTGATTTTTCTAATCCAGATAAAATTAAATTGATCGCAAAAGATACCTACCACAAGGTAAAGGATGAGTACAAACACGAAACCTTGTTTGCTAGAGACCAAAAAGAACATCCTGAGAAATTTGAAGAAGTAGCCAACGAAGTATGGTACGCAGGTGCAGCTCTTGTCGATAAGTATGGAGATGTTGAGAAAAGTCTTGATGTAACTTACGCCGGAGAGGGTGAGGGAAGAAATAGGAAGCTTGATAAAGATGGAAATACTATCTACGAAATTAGCGGAGCAGGAGATTTAAGAGGAAAAATCATCGAAGTAATCGCCCTAGATGGTGCAAGCAACTTCACCAAAATCCATAGAATTAAATTTGATGACCAAGCTGATGAAAAAGGAATGATTTCTTATTACCTAGTAGATCCTGACAAAGATGCTTCTAAATATGAAAAACTTGGTGAAATTTCTGAAGATAAACTCAAAAATGCAAAGAGCTCAGAGGAAAATACCAATAATAATCAAGCTAAGGATGAAGATTCAAAACCAGATGAAGAAAGTTCAGTTGAGGGAGAAGCTAGCCTTGAAATAAATAAAACTATTTCAACAATTAGAAACTTTGAAAATAAAGACCTAAAGAAACTCATTAAAAAGAAATATAGGGAAGAAGAGGACTTTGTAAATGGTGGTACAAGAACAGTAGAACTTGATTATCGATATGACGATAAAGGAAATATAGCTGCCTATGACGATGGTAGCGCCTTAGAATATGAAACTGAAAAACTTGATGATGTTAAATCAAAACTTGGTGGAGTATTAAGCCCATCAAAGGATGGACATTTTGAAATTCTTGGAAAAGTAAGTAATGTATCCAAAAATGCTAAGGCTTACTATGGCAATGACTTCAAATTAATAGAAATTAAGGCAAGTAAATACGACCCACAAACTAAAACTCTAACCTTTGACTTATTTGCAAACACAAATGATGTAGTCGATGGTCTATCCTTTACGGGTGATATGAATATCCTTGTAAAAGATAAGGGTGAAACAAAAGCTAAAACTAAAATTAGAATGCCTGAAAAAAATAAGGAAACTAAAACAGAATATCCCTATGCATCAAGTTATGGGAATGTAATCGAATTAGGAGAAGGAGATCTTTCAAAGAACAAACCAAACAATTTAACTGAAATGGAATCTGGTAAAATCTATTCTGATTCAGAAAAACAACAATATCTGTTAAAGGATAACATCATTCTAAGAAAAGGCTATGCACTAAAAGTGACTACCTATAATCCTGGAAAAACGGATATGTTAGCAGGGAATGGAGTTTATAGCAAGGAAGATATAGCAAAAATACAAAAGACCAATCCTAATCTAAGAGTCCTTTCAGAAACAACAATTTATGCTGATAGTAGAAATGTTAAAGATGGAAGAAGCACTCAATCAGTATTAATGTCGGCTTTGGACGGCTTTAACATTGTAAGATATCAAGTGTTTACCTTTAACATGAATGATAAAGGGGAAGCAATCGATAAAGATGGAAATCTTGTGACAGATTCCTCTAAACTTGTATTATTTGGTAAAGATAATAAAGAGTATCATGGGGAGGAATATTCTAATGTAGAAGCTATAAAAGAAGATGGCTCCATGTTATTTATTGATACCAAACCAGTAAACCTTTCAATGGATAAGAACTACTTTAATCCATCTAAATCTAATAAAATTTATGTACGAAATCCAGAATTTTATTTAAGAGGTAAGATTTCTGATAAGGGTGGTTTTAACTGGGAATTGAGAGTTAATGAATCGGTTGTAGATAATTATTTAATCTACGGAGATTTACATATTGATAACACTAGAGATTTTAACGTTAAGCTTAATGTTAAAGACGGTGACATCATGGACTGGGGAATGAAAGACTATAAAGCAAACGGATTTCCAGATAAGGTAACAGATATGGATGGAAATGTTTATCTTCAAACTGGCTATAGCGATTTGAATGCGAAAGCAGTTGGAGTCCACTATCAGTTTTTATATGATAATGTTAAACCCGAAGTAAACATTGATCCTAAGGGAAATACTAGTATCGAATATGCTGATGGAAAATCTGTAGTCTTTAACATCAATGATAAAAGAAATAATGGATTCGATGGTGAGATTCAAGAACAACATATTTATGTAAATGGAAAAGAATATACATCATTTGATGATATTAAACAACTAACAGATAAGACACTAAATATTAAGATTCTTGTAAAAGATTTCGCAAGAAATACAACCGTAAAAGAATTTATTTTAAATAAAGATACGGGAGAAATGAGCGAATTAAAACCTCATAGGGTGACTGTGACCATTCAAAATGGAAAAGAAATGAGTTCTCAGATAGTGCCGGAAGAAGATTTTATTTTACCTGTCTATAAGGGTGAATTAGAAAAAGGCTATCAATTTGATGGTTGGGAAATTGCTGGTTTCGAAGGTAAAAAAGACGCTGGCTATGTTATTAATCTATCAAAAGATACCCTTATAAAACCTGTATTCAAGAAAATAGAGGAGAAAAAGGAGGAGGAAAATAAACCTACTTTTGATGTATCCAAAAAGAAAGATAAGGTGCAAGCAAATCATAATCAATTAGATGAAAGTCACAGAAAAGAGGATTTACAAAGAGAAGATCATTCACACAAATTTGATTCAACTAAAGATGTCAAAACTACAGTTCCTGTACAAGTAAATTATAGTCAATTAGATGAAAGTCAAAGATCTGATTCAACTAAGGATGTTACAGCTCCAGTTCCTGATAAAAATGATAAAAACTTTGAAAATGAGAAGGAAGTTTATCTTAATGAACCAGAGAACATAGCTAATAAAGATACCAATATTGATAGTAAATCAACTACTAACAATGATAGGTTGCCAAAAACCGGAACAGTTAGCGAAGTCTTCACGTCATTGGTTGCCGGAATAATGTTTACCGTAGGTGCATTTCTTGGATTAAAGAAAAAAGATTAAGATTAAGACAAAAGCTATAGATGAAAAAATGGTTTATGTACTGAGATGGTGTGATGATGAAACAGTTTTGTGAAAATAGCTATTTATAACTCAATTATTTAGTTTACTTTACTATTGATACTCTGTTTGGATTTATTAATAGACTTAGTTTAGAAAACTAATGAATTGATTGAAAGGGTTAGTATTGACAAATATTGATTAGCAAATAGAGTCTTTCAAAATTTAAAGGCTAATAGAGGTGATGAGACAATTTCAAGGAATTAAGTAGCGTTTGGTTGCTTAATTCCTTTTCATTTGGGAGGTAGTTTTTCACGGCTTCCTTATTTTATCGCCATTATTTAACCACTTAGACTGATATAGAGACCAGATAGGCAAAAGAACTTGTTCTTGAAACTGACCTCTACTATAATGATTTTTGTAAGGGACGTGAGGCATCACTATCAGAGAACTCAAGTTCATAAAAAAATTGGAGATAAAGAAATGAAAAAATTATTGGGAATTATCTTTTTATTAGCAGCAGTGACAGTAGTGTATTTTGGTTCTGTTGGCTGGCCAAGTTTAGATGTCAACCTCTGGTCTTTGATTCCGGTGGGTCTGTTCCTCTTTTTCACTCTAGAGAATCTTTTGAAAAAAGACTACAAGGCTAGTCTGATGTGTTTGATTATTGCCTTTATCATCGCAAATGCAATTTTGGACCTGTTGCTAATTTCAAGTGGCTTGGTGATTGGAGCAGGTGTGCTGGCTTGTGTAGGTATTGGTTACCTATTTCCTGATAAAGAGAGTAATACTGAACTAAAATCAAAAAACATCTTATAAT
>NZ_VMMS01000100.1:0-3036 GCF_013277315.1 Streptococcus sp. 2106 | reverse complement strand
GAGGCTTATTTACCATGGAATAAAGTTGTACAAGAAAAGTGCAAATAAGAAATCTCCAGATTAGGAACTATCCGTGAGTTCTCTAGTCTGGAGATTTTTCAATATACTTCGTTATTGGGCGGTTACAGTTGAAATAGTACACTTTGATTTCTAAGACATTGTTAGAAATTGGTTTAAATTCCCTAATCAATTTGCGCATGTTTTATTTCATTTTACGATAGTACGTTGAAACTTTTCAAAAAGTACTAGAAATTGACTTGGATCCCCCAATTGATTTGTTCAGATTCACTATAAATAAAAAATTAATAAGTGGGATAGGAAGTTAGCGTCAACTAGGATAGTATCTTGCTTAAACACAGTATATATGGGACTGATATAAGTCCATAGGCCCTATTAGAGGATGTTCTGGTGTTTTATTTACTTGTTTTTTTATAGCATTAGTAGATAGAATCAGCAAATAAAAAAGTAGTTCAAATGCCTGGCAGCAAAAAATCTCAACGATTCACTTAATATAGACTAAAGTTTAGAGTTTAAGGAAAGTAGGGCTAATATATTGTATGAAAAATAAGATTGTTTTTAAGCAAAACTCTTGAAAATGATTGAAAAAAGAGTTATTATAGATGTATAGTAAAAAGCAAACGCTTACTTAATCAAGGAGGACAGTTTATGTCATACAAAACAAGCAATGCAGAAGGGCATGTAGATTTCATTAATACCTATGATTTGGAGCCAATGGCGCAACAAGTGATCCCTAAAGCAGCATTTGGCTATATTGCTAGTGGGGCAGAAGATACTTTCACTTTAAGAGAGAATATCCGTGCCTTTAACCACAAACTCATCGTTCCACATACGCTTTGCGATGTTGAAAATCCAAGTACAGAGATTGAATTTGCAGGTGAAAAACTATCTTCACCAATCATTATGGCGCCTGTTGCGGCTCATAAATTGGCAAACGAACAAGGTGAAGTGGCGACTGCGCGTGGTGTGCATGAGTTTGGTTCTCTTTATACAACTAGCTCATACTCTACTGTCGACCTTCCAGAGATTTCTAAAGCCCTTCAAGGGACACCTCATTGGTTCCAATTTTACTTTAGTAAAGATGATGGCATTAACCGCCACATCATGGACCGTGTGAAGGCTGAAGGTTATAAAGCGATTGTCTTGACGGCAGATGCTACTGTAGGGGGTAATCGTGAAGTGGATAAGCGTAATGGTTTTGTCTTTCCAGTTGGTATGCCGATTGTTGAAGAATACCTACCAGAAGGTGCTGGTAAATCAATGGACTTTGTTTACAAATCAGCTAAACAGCGCTTGTCTCCACGCGATGTAGAATTTATCGCTGAATACTCAGGGCTTCCTGTGTATGTCAAGGGACCACAATGCCGTGAGGACGTTGAGCGTTCACTTGCTGCGGGAGCTTCTGGTATCTGGGTAACCAACCACGGTGGTCGTCAAATCGACGGTGGACCAGCCGCTTTTGACTCGCTTCAAGAAGTGGCAGAAGCAGTTGATAGACGTGTGCCAATTGTCTTTGACTCTGGTGTTCGTCGTGGTCAACACGTCTTTAAAGCCTTGGCTTCAGGAGCAGACTTGGTAGCTATTGGTCGCCCTGCTATTTATGGTTTGGCTCTTGGTGGTAGTGTTGGTGTGCGTCAAGTCTTTGAACACTTGAATGCGGAATTGAAGACAGTTATGCAATTGTCTGGAACTCAGACCATTGAAGATGTCAAACACTTCAAACTTCGTCACAACCCATACAACCCAACCTTCCCAGTTGACCCTCGTGACTTAAAATTGTATTGATAAAAGAGATTGCCTCCACTGAATGTGGAGGTTTTTCTTCGTGTATTGGAAGAATAAATCGCTATCAAAAACTATATAAAGATATTTTTCGGTCAAATATCTTGCTAGGGCTTTCAATTTCTGTTATAATGATCTAGTAATTAAATAATAAAGACATTTGGGGTGCTTTAGGCTGAGATGATACCCATTGAACCTGATACAGTTAAGACTGGCGAAGGGAAATGTGAACAGTTTTTTTCGTATGGTGAAATGAACGGTCTAATCTTGTAAGTCAACTCTAATTCTTGATTGTAATTGGAGTTTTTTTGTTTATATAAAACTGGGTAGGCTTGTTTAGGTAGCTCTCTGCAAATGCCCTCGATGTTCTTTAAAAGGATCAAGTGGAATTACGATTTTACTTGGTATTTCTTGGTGTTTTATTAATTACTAACAAGTAAAGAGAGGAGAAGTAAATATGGAAACACAGGTTTATGCATTTCAGCCAGGTTTGACTGTTGGAGAATTATTAAAAAGCAGTCAGAAGGATTGGCAGGCTGCAATCAATCATCGTTTTGTTAAGGAACTTTTTGCAGGGACAATTGAGAATAAGGCCTTAAAAGACTACCTGATTCAAGATTATCACTTCTTTGATGCCTTTTTATCCATGTTGGGTTCCTGCGTAGCCCACGCAGACCAGCTTGAATCCAAGCTTCGTTTTGCCAAACAACTAGGCTTTCTTGAAGCAGATGAAGATGGCTATTTCCAAAAGGCTTTCAAGGAGTTAAACGTATCTGAGAATGACTATCTAGAAGTGAGCTTGCACCCTGTAACAAAAGCCTTTCAGAATCTAATGTACTCGGCAGTGGCTTCATCAGACTATGCCCATCTTTTGGTCATGCTGGTCATTGCAGAAGGACTCTATTTAGACTGGGGTTCTAAAGCTTTGGCTCTTCCTGAAGCCTATATTCATTCGGAATGGATCAATCTCCACAGAGGTCCTTTCTTTGCAGAGTGGGTTCAATTTCTGGTTGACGAACTCAATCGCGTCGGAAAAGGTCGAGAAGATTTGACAGAGCTTCAGCAACGCTGGAATCAAGCGGTCGCTTTAGAATTAGCCTTTTTTGATATTGGTTATGATGCCTAGAGAAGGCTCATGATATTTACAAATTTGATGAGTTAATACTCTTCGAAAATCTCTTCAAACCACGTCAGCTTCACCTTGCCGTAGGTATGGTGTTCTATCTGCAACCTCAA
>NZ_VMMS01000010.1:22650-26964 GCF_013277315.1 Streptococcus sp. 2106 | reverse complement strand
TTGGGTGAAAAAAGAAACCCTCCAGGATCTAAGCTAAGGCAAGGATTCTGGAGGGTTTTTAGATTAGGGGTGAATAATTGGGGTTAACGGTTATTTATACATATCTATTTTTTCAAATCTTCAGTCATATGTTCACCTGTGACCTAGGCTTTACGAGTGCCTTGCTCTACCAACTGAGATAAATCGGCGATTACACTTACAGTATAGCACTCTGAGAATAGATGTCAAGGAATTTTCATCTCTATTAGAAAAAGCCTGTCCTAAGACAAGGCTTTGAGTTTCTTCATCTTAGGATCCAGCACTTTCATAAGAATCCAAGCCCCTGTCCCATAGTTTCAAGGAAATACCAAAAAAGACAAGGGAAATCAAAATCAAACCTCCAATGTTAAAGAGTACATCCTTGTCCTGCAAAAAATAGCTAGCAGGATAGTAGGCCGTAAAGGCAAAAGGCACGATAAAGCTAATCAACCAACGAAGAAGAGAATTGTAAATCGAAATCGGATACTTGGCAAAATCATTAAACATATAGAAAATGTAAATCATAGCCCCTGACTGCTTGGTCCAAAAAGCGATGCTGGCTGTCGCGATTTTAAGAGAAGTATAAATCAAGGTCGCAAAAGGAATACAGACTAGGAAAAGCAGGAATTTTGGAAGAGTCCAAGCAATGCTGGTCATGGTTGTTCCCAATAAAATACCACCGACCAAGAGTTCGCCTAAGGCATCAATCTGAAAGGTCTCAACCAAGATGTGAAAGAGAGGATTGATAGGACGAGTCAGATACTTATCAAATTCTCCTTTTCGCACCAAGCGTTGCCCCAGTGCCCAGAGATTGTCAAAAAAGAGATGATCCAAGCCCTTAGGAATCAAGGAAAAACCATAGATAAAGGCAATTTCTTGAAAAGTCCAACCTTCTAGGGATGGGATGTGTTGAAAGATGACATTGAGAAATAAGAGATTCAGGCCTTGAGTCAGAAAGACTCCCAAGACACCAACCACAAAATCCACCTTGTATTCCATGATTTGCTTGATGTATTGTCTGATAAAAATCAGATGCATGCGTTGATATTTTTTCATACTAACCTCCTTGAATGGTGATAAAGGACTGGACTCGTTTCCAAATCAACTGAGACAAGCCCACCATCACTAAGAGCCAGAAAAACTGCAAAGCGAGTGCCTGAAGCATCTGATTAGCATCGTATTTCCCAACAATAATCATGACTGGGGTATAAATCAAGGATGAAAAAGGCAGGAAGGACAGAATATCTGCAACAACCTTTGGAAAGAAAGCCAAGGGAATCAAACTTCCAGACATAAAGGCCACTATGGAAGTCTTGAGTAGATTGGAACCCCAAAGATTTTTAAACACAAAGGCTGAAAATCCAAAGCAAATATTAAAGAAAAAGTTAATCAGATAAGCCAAAGTTAGGCTAAAGAGATAAAGGACAGTTAATCCCAGCACTTCTACAATCCCTTGCCCAGATAAGATTTTCATCAAAACAATGACACTTAAAAATGGAAGGCCAACGCTGATAAAAATCAACCACTTGGAACCAAGCTCGGTGAAAAGATAGGAGGCCGCAAAATGCACTGGTCGCAACAAACGCATGATAATGGAGCCATCCTTGACCTCCTCCCCAATCATAAAGGACGAATCGGATCTAGTCAGAAGATTGGTCACAAAACTCATGATGATGTAGAGGGTGATATCCGCCATACTGAAGCCCTGAATCAAAGACTCTTGCGAAGAATCAAAGACAGCCTTCCAGAGATAAAAGGCCACAAAAGCCCCCATGACATCGCCAATCCGATAGAGAATAAAGTTGACTCGGTAAGTAATCAACTCCTGAACCCCTGCATTGATAAAGGGTTTATAACGTCTCCACAATTTGATCATCCTAGAGCTCCTTTCGGTAGAAGCGACGGATAATATCCTCAATATCCGTATCCACCATCTTCAAATCGCGGATTTCAAAATCAGACAGGGTTTGCTTGATAATGTCAGCTGACTGGTAGCGAGAACTATCAAATTCAATGTTGAGGCTGTTTCCTTGTCTATCAATGGTCATATCAGACAGACCTTCATAGTGAGAGACGAGATGACTTTGACCTGGTAGCAGTTCAAAAGAGAGAGTCTTCATCTTACCAAAGGTCTCCTTGAGTTGGCTCACCGTTCCATCAAAAATCTCTTTCCCCTTGTCAATCATGAAAATCCGATCACAAAGTTGCTCAATATCACTCAAATCGTGAGTGGTCAAAAGAATGGTAGTTTCTTCCTCTTGATTGATCTGAGTAATTGCCCGACGAATATTATCCTTAACCGAAACGTCCAAACCAATGGTCGGCTCATCTAAAAAAAGAACCTTGGGATTGTGGAGCAAGGAGGCCGCAATATCCGCCCGCATCCGTTGTCCCAGTGAAAGAGTCCGCACGGGATCCTTGATAAAGTCCTTCAAATCCAAGACTTCATTCAAAAAGTCCATACGCTTATGAAAGAGCGAGTCTGGCACATCATAAATCTCTTTTAAGACAGTGTAGGTCTCTTGCAGAGCCAAATCCCACCATAGCTGGGTGCGTTGTCCAAAGACTACGCCAATATCTTTGACATAATCTTGCCGATTGTCCTGGGGAATCTTGCCGTTAATCCGACAAAAACCAGATGTTGGTTTCAAAATTCCTGTCAGCATTTTAATGGTTGTCGACTTCCCAGCACCATTTGCCCCGATAAATCCTAAAATCTGCCCTTTTGGAACCTCAAAGGTCAAATCCTTGACCGCTTCAAAGGTCTGCTTTTCAGGATGAATAAAGGAGCGCAAAGCCCCCTTCAAGCCCGGTTCCTTAACAATCTTCACAAAATGTTTCTGAAGATGTTCCACTTCTATCATTGCCATATCTATCTCCCTATCATAAGGAATAGCAACATTGTGTTTTTAACTACAAATATTCTAAATCCTTACTTTCTACACCTTCTACATTTTATTACTACAGAAGGCTTTATACCAACCTATTATAGTCCAATAAAAAACAGAATGCAAGCGTTTGCCTATGGATTGTGAAATTAGGATTTCTCTCATAAAATAATACTTTTAATCAAAAATTCAGTTGAATAGTTTAAATTACCAACCTACTCATCTTCTCACCAGAGGGCGGTATTAACTTTGATCATAAAATCGGATACTCCCTCTATCCAGAAAATATGCTCAGAATGATTGTCTCTAAACAATACCTGCTCTTTTACCTCATTCATGAAAAAGAAGTCCATACCCTGAGAATTATCAACTCACGCACCGACTACCTAAACCAACTCGACCACCTCTTTCGTACATGTAGGAAACTATTTTCCTCACAAATAATCTCATTATAAAATCCAATAAATTTTTTTAGCTCACTTGAATATTTTCTTTGTATCGTTTTATCAGCTTCAATCTGATTTAGACTTGTTACCTTGGAACGACTTGAAATAACCTTTGTAAAATAACACTTAAGACTTTCATCATCTCGTATAAATTTTTCAATAGTGATATAAAAAGCTTTCATATTCTGTTTGTAATCAGATATTAATTGATTAATTTTATCATTCTGATGAAGATTCGATACCATAATATATAGCGGATTGAAATAAGATGAGAACAAATTGATTGGAAAAGTAAAATTAATTTCTATAAATGTTTTAGCAATTGTTTCATACTATTTTAGATTCAGTCTACTATACATAAACTAACCTCCTCATTATTAGCAAGGCTTCTACTGATTATAAC
Source organism: Streptococcus sp. 2106 (assembly GCF_013277315.1). Taxonomy (NCBI): domain Bacteria; kingdom Bacillati; phylum Bacillota; class Bacilli; order Lactobacillales; family Streptococcaceae; genus Streptococcus; species Streptococcus sp. 2106. The sequence goes on along the minus strand of NZ_VMMS01000010.1, from coordinate 23,209 downwards.
CTAATTCTTAGACTACTTCAAGACTAACTGTCCAATAATAATCTACAGATAAATCATCCACTCTTAATCAAATTTTATTCAATCCATCTACTCATTCCCAAAAGGTTGCTGTATAATGCAAGACATTTTTCTTACAGCTTTTACTTTTCCTTACCCTCAATTTAGTGAGCTAATAAATTATTCTTCTTCAAAAGGTTGAGATTTATCTAGTAACTCTAAAACATTAATGGTAGGTAGCAACATTGCTTCACTGCTATCAATTGCCGAAACTATTGAAACAATAGAACGTAAATAAGGATAAAGAATAGCAGTACCATTTACGTATAGAATATCGGTGATATTTTCATCTATATTTATTTCAAAATATCCTATTACAGTTACAGATATTTTTTTCATGGCATCTTTGTCAACTAAAGAAACACTAAGTTTTACGGCTCCATGACTATAATCATCTGTATGACCAACCTTAACTATGGGATATAATATATCGAAGGTAAATGTGAACAAATTGATTAGGGAATTTAAACCAACTTCTAACAATGTGTTATACTCAATGAAA
>NZ_VMMS01000010.1:16808-22566 GCF_013277315.1 Streptococcus sp. 2106 | reverse complement strand
ACGAAGTCAGTAACCATACTCACGGCAAGGCGACGTTGACGTGGTTTGAAGAGATTTTCGAAGAGTATTAGAAAGCTCGATGGACTATTCCAGATTTATTCCACTAGATTTTGAAATCAAAAAAAGTTGAGACATAGCGTCTTCAACTTTTTTACATTACTTTAACTACTGATTAAAGTGAGTTTACGTCAACTTTGATACCAACACCTTGAGTAGTTGTGATAGTCAAGTTTGTTACGTAAGTTCCTTTAGCTGTAGCTGGTTTTGCTTTTTGGATTGTTTCGTTGAAAGCTTTGAAGTTTTCAACCAATTTTTCAGCTTCAAATGATACTTTACCGATGATTGCTTGAACGTTACCTGCACGGTCAGCACGGTAAGTGATTTTACCACCTTTAGACTCTTCAACTGCTTTAGCAACATCCATTGTTACAGTACCAGTTTTAGGGTTTGGCATCAAGTTACGTGGTCCAAGGACACGTCCAAGACGTCCAACAAGAGCCATCATATCAGGTGTAGCGATAACTACGTCGAAGTCCAACCAACCGTCGTTGATTTTAGCAACAAGGTCATCTTCACCAACAAAGTCTGCACCAGCAGCTTTTGCTTCTTCAGCTTTTGCACCGCGTGCGAAAACAAGAACGCGTGAAGTTTTACCAGTACCGTTTGGCAATACCATTGCTCCACGGATTTGTTGGTCAGCTTTTTTAACGTCGATGTTCAAGTTGTAAGCAACTTCTACAGTTGCGTCAAATTTTGCAAAGTTAGTTTCTTTTGCAAGTGCTACAGCTTCTTCTACGCTGTATGCTTTTGTGCTGTCGATTTTCTCAAGAGCAGCACGAAGTTGTTTGCTTTTTTTAGCCATTTTCTATTCTCCTTGTAAGTGGTTCAATCGATTTTCATCTCCCACGTCACTCCTCGAAATGATGAAGTCTTGCGGGTTTTCAGTCTATTACTTTCCTTTTCCTACGGCCTTAAGTTCCCTTGCTGTACCCAAGTACAAGTATCAGTCACTTGCCTAGTATGAAAAGCAACTAATAGACTGCTGTGAGATTTTCTACTGTGTTATTGATTAGTCAACAACAGTGAATCCCATAGAACGAGCAGTACCTTCGATCATACGCATTGCAGACTCTACGTTTGCTGCGTTCAAATCTGGCATCTTAGTTTCTGCAATTTCTTGTACTTGTGCACGAGTAACTGTAGCAACTTTAGTTTTATTAGGTGTACTTGATCCTTTTTCAACACCTGCAGCTTTTTTCAAAAGAACAGCAGCTGGTGGTGTTTTCGTAACGAAAGTAAATGATTTATCTTCGTAAACTGAGATAACAACTGGAATGATCATCCCAGCTTGGTCAGCTGTACGAGCGTTGAACTCTTTTGTGAATCCCATGATGTTGATACCAGCTTGACCAAGAGCAGGTCCAACCGGTGGAGCTGGTGTAGCTTTACCAGCAGGGATTTGCAATTTTACAAGTTTTTCGACTTTTTTAGCCATTTTTAAATCCTCCTTTGTGGTTTTGGCGGTAATTAGAGATTTTTACCTCCCACAAGTATGCTTTTCACATACCCATCTATTATACACTATTTATCTGGAATTGCAAGAGAAAAGTTTATTTTTTAATCGACGTAATCTCCGCCTTCAAAGCCGTAATACTCTTCCAAACTGAGACCACTTGCAGCAATTTCTTTAGCTTCTTTTCCTACATAACGCAGGTGCCATTCCTCAGCCATATAGCCTGTTTCCTTTTCCTTGCCTTTGAGATAACGGACAACAAAGCCATAATCAGCTGCATGATCCAAGAGCCATTGGGCTGCTTTTTCTTCTGTCACCAAATCACCATCAGTCCCAATCACATCAAAGGCCAAGCCTGTCTGGTGTTCGCTATAGCCAGGACGGGCAGAGTAACGGTCAGCTGCTGCCTTTCCATCTTGGTTGACATAATCTTGATAGAGCTTGGTCTGAGTTTCATAACTTCTAAAACCACTGTAATGATCACTAATAGGGAAACCTGCCTCTTGCATCGCTTTGATGAGTTTGACCAACTCAGCCTTGGCTGTTGGATTTTCCCCCGGATTATAGTCTTTCGACAAAGGATAATGTTTATTGGCTACGATGATTTCGTCGTATTTTCCTTGGATGCTGTAGTAATCACCTTTATTGACCACTTCTGCTTTTTTCTGGGCAGCCCCTTGAGACTTACTGCCGACTGTCCCATCAGCTTTGGCTGTCTGTTCTGTCTTAGCTGTGCCATCTTCATTTTTTGCTTTTTCTTGTGAACAAGCTGCTAGACTCAAGGATATCAAGGCTGTCAAGACAAGGTATCTTTTTTTCATTTCTACTCCTTTATTTCTAATAGTTTATCTAGTTCTGACGATAAACGTTTAACTAATCTTTTAATCTCATCTGGTTTTGCTTGGCAGGTTTTTGTTGTCATTTCTTCAAAGGGAACCCACCAAACTGGACCACGTCCCTTGAGACCGTGACCATTCATGTCACCGCTTCGTCTAGGGAAAAGATGCCAGTGGAGATGGGCATCGCCATTTCCTAGAAGTTCAACATTCATTTTCTCAGCAGCAAAGGTCTTGGCAACTGCCTCTTGGACTAGACTCATTTCTTCGAGAAAACGTAGTCTTGTTTCCTTTTTCAAATGATGCAATTCCGTGACGTGTTCCTTGGCTAGAAAGAGACTATAGCCTGCAAAATACTGGTGATCTCCAATCACAAGATAGCCTGTTTCCAACTCTTTGACAAAATAGGGATTTTCTCCCTTCTTGATGAGCTCAATTCTCTGGCATATAAGACACATATTAGTCTACCAACGCGCTCTTAATGTAAGCATCAACCATACGCTCTGTTGCGACCACCGAGTCAATATGAGTACGCTCATAAGAATGACTAGACTCGATACCCGCGCCAAGGAGGGCGTGTTTGACCTCTGCCCCTGCGGACATGGCCGCTGAAGCATCCGAACCATAAAATGGATAGATGTCCAGCTTAAAAGGAATATCTTGCTCTTTCGCCAAGGTCACCAAATGTTGACGGAAGTCATAGTGATAAGGGCCTGAGGCATCCTTGACACAGATAGACACTGTGTACTCATCTGTTTGCTGGCCATCGCCCATAGCTCCCATATCAACAGCCAGATATTCGACTACCTGAGCAGGAATATTAGAGTTAGCCCCATGTCCCACTTCTTCAAAGACTGAAAAGGCAAAATGGGTTGTTACGGGCAATTCAATCTTCTCTTCCTTATAAATACGAAGGAGATTAAGCAAAATCGCTGCGCTAACTTTATCGTCCAAATGACGAGACTTGATAAAACCTATCTCTGTCACGACTGTTCGTGGGTCAAAGCTGATAAAATCACCGATCTCAATCCCCAAGGCACGAGTTTCTTTTTCACTAGTTACTTTGGCGTCCAAACGCACTTCCATATTGTCTTGCGTGCGTTCTGCAGTTCCTGCATCCTTGTAGACATGGCAAGAAGTTTGGTGGATGAGAATGCTTCCCGATACCTTTTGACCTGTGCTAGCTACATGAACGGTACAGTTTTCTCCTTCAATCATATTCCAAGGAAAACCACCAATACGGTCCAATTTGAGACGGCCGTCTGATTTGACAGCACGGACAATAGCACCAAGCGTATCTACATGGGCAGTCACATAGCGTTGTTCCTCATCATTTTGACCTTTAATAGTTACATTAACACCGCCCTTGGCTGTGCGAACCGGCTGGTAACCAAAACCTTCTAAAGTTTTGACTAAATAGTCCGAAATCTCACGAGTGAAGCCTGTTGGCGATGCAATAGCTGTTAGTTCTTTGATATATTCTACTGTTTGATTCATTTCTTCACCTCTTTTGCTACCTATTATAACACATTTATCATCGGATAAAAAAAGAAAACCACTCCTGTAGACTTGACTACAAAAGTGATTTTAGTAATTATTCCATTTCAAAAACATCGCTTTCTTGCTTGTTTGGTAGAACCAATGAGAGCAAGATTCCAACGATGGCTGGCACCAACCATGGGAGTGAGGCCTTGGCAAAAGGAAGAACGCTAACAAGATTTGCAAAAAATTCAACCTTAAAGGAGCTTCCTAGTACGCTTGCAATGCCAATAGCTGTAACAACAGCAATTGTCAACTGCATACCTGGTTTTGAAAGAGCCACGAATTTGTTGACAATGACAATCATAACGATGGCAATCGTGATTGGGTACAAAATAACCAGCACAGGGATTGAGTACTTGATAATCGCATCAAGACCCAAATTGGCAATGACAAATCCAATCAAGGTAAAGGCTGTCGCATAAACCTTGTAGCTGATTTGTGGGAAGCGTTCATTAAAGAACTCAGCTGTTGACACAATCAGTCCAACTGTTGTTGTGAAGCAGGTTACAGTAACCATAGCTGCAAGGAAGAGTTGAGCTGTTGAGCCAAAGATTTCTTGAGTAGCTTGTGACAAAATGTAAACACCTGGTGTTCCACCCTTCATCGCTTCAGCTGGTACTGGAAAATGATTTCCAAGGAAACCTAAACCGATGTAAAGAGCGCTGAAGGCAAGGGCAACAACGATACCAACCACCCAAATAGTTGAAATGTATTCTTTCTTACTTGAAAATCCAAGTTGTTTCAAGGTTTGAACTGCGATTACGCTAAAGGCAACTGAAGCAAGGGCATCCAAGGTATTATAACCTTCTAGGAAACCTGTACCAAAGGCAGAAGCTTGATAAGCAGCTGAAGCAGCTTGAGGACTTGTTCCACCGTATTTGAAAGCTCCTAGAACAACCAAGATAACGATCAAAATCGCAAAGACTGGCGTTAAAATACGGCCGATACGGTCTAAGATTTTTGATGGATTAAGCGAAATCAAATAGGCTGCCACAAAATACAGAATCGTAAAGACAATCAAACCAAGACCTTTATTTGCATCCGACAAAAGGGGGCTAATCCCTACTTCGTAAGCTGTTGTAGCAGTACGTGGGATAGCAAAGAATGGACCGATTGACAAATAAAGAACTGAGAGGTAAAGAGTCGCAAACCAAGGCGCTATCTTTGTTGAAATCTCGTAGATATATCCTTTAGGATTTAGCGTTCCAATAATAAGAGTCAAGACGGCGATACCGACACCTGAAAAGACAAAACCTGCGATGGCAGGAAGAAAATGTTCTCCAGATAGAGCACCTAGAGAAGGCGGAAAAATCAAGTTCCCCGCACCAAAAAATATTCCAAACAGGAGTAAACCTGTTAAGGCACCTTTTTTAGCCATGAAAATCTCCTTCATATTTATAAAATACTGACCTAGTATATCATGAATAGGAGTATGAAAAAAGCTTCACGAAGTAAATATTGAATGTTTTCAAGATTCTTAAAAATGAGAATTATCTAAAAATAACTTTCCCCTACCCAGTCCACACCAAGTAGGAGAAAATTATAATGTTTACAGTTCTTCAAAGGCAGTCATACCACCTTGTACATTGATAACCTCATAACCTTGTTCTGATAGGAATTGGCAAGCACGCGCCGATCTCATTCCAGATTTACAAATAACATAATGTAACTGATCCTTGTCCAATTGATCATAGGTATCAGGCAATTGACTAAGTGGCAGGTTGTAGGCGCCTTCTAAATGAAGAGCTTCAAATTCATCCACTTCTCTCACGTCCACTAAAGAAAGTTGGTCGTTTTGATAAAGCTGGTAAAATGCGTCAAAGGTTATTTCTTTCATTCTTTTTCTCCTAATACTCTTCAAACCACG
>NZ_VMMS01000010.1:0-16801 GCF_013277315.1 Streptococcus sp. 2106 | reverse complement strand
CAGTTCTATCCACAACCTCAAAGCTGTACTTTGAGCAACCTGCGGCCAGCTTCCTAGTTTGCTCTTTGATTTTCATTGACTATAAAATGGTTTTAATTCTTTTTTTCAAATCTGGCACCACTTCTGACTCAAACCAAGGATTTTTGGCCATCCAGATTTGATTTCGTGGTGAGGGGTGAACTAGTGGAAAATAGGTTGGCAGATAGTCTTTATAGTGTTTCACCCTCTCCGTTACCTTCCCACTGATTTTCTCCTGTAAATAGTAGGCTTGGGCATATTGCCCAATCAAGAGGGTTAACTGAATATCAGGCAATTCCTGTAAGAGCTGCGGATGCCATTTTTCTGCAAAACCTGCTCGCGGCGGTAAATCACCTGACTTACCATGCCCTGGAAAGTAGAAATCCATAGGCAAAACAGCAAAATAACCTGAATTATAAAAGGTATCTTCATCCACACCTAGCCAGTCCCGCAAGCGGTCACCACTTTTATCTTTCCAGTAAAGGCTTGCTTCTTGAGTTTTAAGTCCCGGAGCCTGACCGATGATATTGATGCGAGCAGTTTTTGGCGCTGCAAAGAGAGGCTCAATGCCACGCTCTGTATAGCTGGCATTCTGCGAATCCGCCGTGATAGCCTGTTTGATTCTTTCGATTTGAGACATCTACTTTCCCTCCAAAAAGAAGTCCAAGCATAAGATCTCAGACTTCTATCGTTTTATTTGATCAATTCGTAAATAGCTTCGGCATAGATTGCTGCTGCTCGGAAAAAATCATCCAAAGCGATAAATTCATTGGCTTGGTGCATGGTATCAATCGAGTCTGGGAACATAGCACCGTAGGCAACTCCGCGTTCTAGCAAGCGACCAAAGGTTCCACCACCGATGACTTGCTCATGACCTTGTAGGCCAGTTTGTTTTTCATAGACATTCAACAAAGTTTGCACAAGTGGATCTTCCATTGGCACATAGTGAGGGGTATGACCATGTTCTGATAGACTGACAGAAGCAACTGGCAAGTTTTCTAGGATTGACTTGATTTGTTCTGGACTTGTTCCTTTTGGATAGCGGATGTTAAGGGCAATGGTATTATCAGCACTTGTTTCATCGAAGCGGAAGACGCCAGCATTCATAGAAAGAGCACCCATCTTTTCATCCACATGAGCAATCTTGAGATTTTCACCCTCATGATCGTTCAATAGAATTTTACCTGCGATGTCAAGGTAGTCTTTGGCTGGACCAGCAAAGCCAAACTGGCTGAGGAAGAGGGCAAGGTAAGTTGCGCCATTGACACCTGAAGCAGGCATAGCACCATGGGCTGATTTACCAATGATCGTCACCTTGTATTGGCCAGCTTCTTCTTGGAGTTCTCCTCTAAGTTTGTGTTCTGCAACAAAGGCATCTAGTTTAGCTTGCAAGTCAGCTAAATCACCTGAAACGACTGCTGTTGCTGATTCTGGTACCATGTTTTCACGTAAACCACCTGTAAAGCTGTGAAGACGGGCAGCACCTGTATTTTCTCCTGCAAAGTGGAGGTATTCCGTGATATTTCCTTTTTCACCATTGATGATTGGAAATTCAGCATCTGGTGAGAAACCGAAATCTGGTTTGGCAAGTCCTACGTGCTCAAAGTAGTAGTCCATGTCTGCCCAGCCTGATTCTTCGTCTGTTCCAACGATGAAGCGAACTTTCTTAGAAGTTGGAAGGCCCAATTCTTTGATGATTTTCAAACCATAGTAGCAAGCTGTTGTAGGTCCCTTGTCATCTGAAGCACCACGCGCATAAAGGCGACCATCTTTGATAGTTGGTGTGTAAGGGTCTGTGTCCCAACCGCTACCAGCAGGCACCACATCCATATGGGCAAAGATTCCGAGAACTTCTTCTCCATCACCAAACTCAAAATGTCCTGCGTAGTTATCGACATTCTTAGTTGGGTAGCCATCACGGTCTGCGATTTCAAGGAATTTCTCCAAGGCTTTTACTGGACCAGGCCCAAATGGATGTTCAGCATCAACCTTGCTGTCATCACGTTCTGAATTGATTTCCAAAAGGCTAAACAAGTCAGCCAAGAGGTCTTCTTTGCGTTTTTCTACTTCTGCTGTAAAATCAATTGCTGTCATTTTTTCTTCTTTCTATCTTTTCTCGATGATTTCATCTACTGGCAAGCGGTAGCTTGGTTCCAATTTCTCGTCTGTGTAACCCACTGTGATCAAGAGTTCTGGCCGGAAACGTTCTTCAATTTCCAAAACTTCATTAACTTTTGATTTGTCAAAACCAAGGATAATGTTAGATCCAATTCCTTGGTCTGTCAGAGCAAGAACCAAGTTCATAGCAACCAAACCTGCATTGAGGGCTAGGTAGTCGCTGACTTGTTGTTCATTGTAGCGTGCAAATTCAGCTGGCAAATTTTTCATGAAGTATTGAAGTTGTTCTTCTGAGAAATTGTTAGCACCACCAACTCGGGCAATCTTACGAGCACGTTTGGCAAGGTCTGTATCCGTAAAGAGGGCAATAGTTACAGGCGCTGATGATACCTGTTCAAAGTTGGAACCGTAAGCCAATTTTGCTAGTTCGGCATTTTTCTCACGTACCACCACAAATTTCCAAGGCTGGCTGTTGTGGGCACTTGGTGCCAAGGTTGCAATTTCGATAGCCGTACGCACATCTTTTGGATCAACTGGCTTATCAGTGAAATGCTTAGTCGCATGACGTTTTTTATTTAATTCAAGAAATTTCATAATCGATTTCCTTTTCTAATTCTACTGCTTCCATTCTACCATAATTTGAAAGAGCTTGCAGGGATTTTTCATGATTAAGTTTTTCTATCACAGACATAAAAGATATATATTGGTTTATCAGGAACATTTCTGATAAACTAGCAAGTACTTTACATTTGAATGGAGACAGTATGAAAAAATTTAGCCTATTACTAGCTATCCTACCATTTTTGGTTGCCTGTGGGAATCAAGCTACACCCAAAGAGACTAGCGCTCAAAAGACAATCGTCCTTGCTACAGCTGGCGACGTGCCGCCATTTGACTACGAAGACAAGGGAAATCTGACAGGCTTCGATATCGAAGTTCTAAAAGCAGTGGATGAAAAACTCAGCGACTACGAGATTCAATTCCAAAGAACTGCCTGGGAAAGTATCTTCCCTGGACTTGATTCTGGTCACTATCAAGCAGCTGCCAATAACTTGAGTTACACAAAAGAGCGTGCTGAAAAATACCTATACTCGCTTCCGATTTCCAACAATCCCCTCGTCCTTGTTAGCAACAAGAAAAATCCTTTGACTTCTCTTGATCAAATTGCTGGCAAAACAACGCAAGAGGATACCGGAACTTCAAACGCTCAATTCATCAATAACTGGAATCAGAAACACACTGACAATCCTGCTACTATCGATTTTTCTGGTGAAGATATCGGTAAACGAATCCTAGACCTTGCTAACGGTGAATTTGATTTCCTAGTCTTTGACAAGGTATCCGTTCAAAAGATCATCAAGGACCGCGACCTAGATCTCTCAGTTGTTGATTTACCTTCTGTCGATAGCCCCAACAATTATATTGTTTTCTCAAGCGACCAAAAAGAGTTTAAAGAACAATTTGATAAAGCACTCAAAGAACTCTACCAAGACGGAACACTCGAAAAACTCAGCAATACCTATCTAGGTGGTTCTTATCTCCCAGATCAATCTCAGTTACAATAAGATATACTAAAAGCGATTGGACGAGCCAATCGTTTTTAATTTGCATTGGTTATTTTAGGAAACTCTTACAAAAAATCAAAAAAATTCTTCACATCTTCTACATACCCATGCTTTTCTATTAAGCTTGCTAATAATTCCAGATTGTGTCCCTGATAGTTATCTTCACGACGTAGTTCTTCATACATTTCGATAAAGGGAAGCCCCTGAGACTTAGCCAATTCCAACTCCGCTTCGTAGTCATAAGCAACTTTACGAAATAGGATATTTACCAATTCCCCATCTTCAATTTCTATCACGGCATACTGGGCACGGTGATTTTTTAACGCATCCCAATTAAAATAGGGCATGCCAATCGACCCTGGATTGATGATTTGTTGCCCTTGACTGCCGTAACGAAGCAACTGCTTGTGGACATGACCATAGACTGCCACGTCGGTTTCCTCATCTAGGAGTTGGTCAAATTTCTCTGTATCATTCTCAACTAGCAAGTCACCACCATAGTTTTTGTCAGGTAAATTATGAGAGATAGAAAAGCGCAATCCGTCAATTTCTTTCTTTTCCAGCAAAGGCAAGCTTCGTAGCCAGACAATCGTTGCAGGATCCATTCGCTCCATCAAAAACTGGGTCAATCGCATGAGCTGGATTTCTTTTGGATGTTCCAAACCGTATTGCCCATCCAAGACCTCAAGGACACAATCATCCCAATTGCCTCGAACACTGGCTGTGATAGGAAGGTCCTTTAGCAGGGCGACCAAGTCATTTGCACCTGGACCAGGTAGAAAAATATCTCCCAGAATCCAATATTCACTGACTCCTTGGGTTTTAGCATCTGCAATCACTGCTTCTAAGGCTGTCGCATTGCCATGAATATCTGATAAAATTGCGATTTTATGGTTCATGATGGTCTCCTTCTGTTTGATAATCTACTCTTTCTTCTGCCACTTGAGGCAAGGTTTCTGTTTCCTGCGAGTTCAACTTCCTCTGCACAGCTTCTGCAACGACTCTAGGCACACCGACTTCGACAATCTCATCCACACTTGCTTCCTTGATTTTGGTCAGAGACTTGAAGTGCCTCATGAGATTTTGCTTGCGTTTAGGTCCCAGACCGTCAATCCCATCCAATTGTGATGAAAAGGAATTTTTGGAGCGCAGTTGGCGATGGAAAGTGATAGCAAAGCGGTGCACCTCATCTTGGATACGTTGGAGGAGGAAAAATTCCTGAGAATTACGAGACAAGTCCACCACTTCCAGCGGATCTCCAAAGAGCAATTCATGAGTTTGGTGCTTATCATTCTTTTGCAGACCTGCAATGGGAATATCCAAGCCCAGTTCCTCTTGGATGACTTGCTTGGCGATATTGACTTGACCTTGTCCCCCATCAATGACAATCAAATCTGGAGGAGTCAAACCTTCTCGTTGTACTCGACCATAACGTCTGCGAATAACCTCACGCATACTGGCATAGTCGTCTGGTCCAACGACAGTCTTGATTTTATACTTACGATAATCTTTTTTACTTGGTTTGCCGTTGACAAAGACCACCATAGCTGAAACAGGACTAGTCCCCATGATGTTGGAATTATCGAAGGACTCGATGCGAACTGGAGTCGGAATTTGGAGCAAACGTCCTAGATTTTCAATAGCTCCTTGGGTCTTTTCGACTGATTTTTCTAGCAGGTTAAATTTCTGCTCCAGACTAACACGTGCATTTTTTATGGCTAGATTGACCAGCTGTTTTTTCTCTCCACGTTGGGGTTTGAGAATCTTGGTATCCACCAAAGCCTTGACAGCTTCTTCGTCAATATCCTGCGGAATCAGTACCTCATTGGGAACTAGGTGAGATTTTTCTTGATAGAATTGTCCCACATAGGTCAAGAAATCCTCATCTGGATCATTGAAGTAGGGGAAGAGATTGACATCGCGCTCGATGAGCTTGCCCTGACGAACAAAGAAAACTTGCACACACATCCAGCCCTTATCCACATAGTAGCCAAAGACATCGCGATTTTGGAGATCCTTAGCCATGACCCGTTGCTTGGTTCGAAGCGTTCCAATAGCCTGAATCAGGTCACGGTATTCCGCCGCACGTTCAAACTCCATAGTCTGAGCCGCCGCTGCCATTTTGCCCTTGAGGTTATCAATGATTTTATCATCTTGCCCTTTCAGAAAATCAGAAACCTCCTGAGCCATAGACTTGAAATAGTCCTCATCCTTCTTACAGATGGTGTGGCTCATGCATTGGCCGATATGGTAGTAAAAACAGACCTTAGACGGTGGATTGGTACACTTACGAAAAGGGAAAATCCGATCCAGTAGTCGCTTGATTTCATTGGCTGCTCCTACATCTGGATAGGGACCAAAGTAGAGACCTCCGTCCTTCTTGACCTGACGAGTGATAATCAAGCGTGGATAGCGCTCATTAGTGATTTTGATGAAGGGATAGGACTTGTCATCCTTGAGCATGATATTGTATTTAGGCTTATTTTCCTTGATCAGGTTGATTTCTAGGAGAAGTGCCTCAATATTAGACTCCGTAACGATAAATTCAAAATCTACAATTTCAGACACCAAAGCCTCTGTTTTGGTATCATGACTTCCACGGAAATAGGACCGCACGCGGTTACGCAGATTTTTAGCCTTTCCTACATAGATAATGGTGCCGTTTTTATCCTTGTGAATGTAACAACCAGGGCTGGTCGGCAAGAGCTCTAGTTTTGATTTAATCAAGTTGTTCATAATTCCATTATAGCAAAAAAGTAGGGAAAAATAGTCCCCTACTCATTGGTCTCATATAATTTTCGAAGTCTTTCAACATCCTCTTCCTGGATACCATAAAAAGAACCTGCTGGTTGCATGACAGACTTCTCATCTGTATGGTCCAAGCCAATCGCATGACCTAACTCATGTTCTGCCGTATGGACAAGGCGTTCATAGGAATAGCCATAGTATGGATTGGACAAATAATAATGATTCAAGCGCACCGTTACGGACAAGAATTGCCCTGTTAAGAGATTAGTTTGACTTTCCGCCTCTCCTGCCACAGGAGTGCCTCCGTCGTTCATCTCCGTAGCCGTAATATCCGCCTTACTAGACTCAGTCACGAGTTCAAAGTTAAAAGCACCAGTTTGATTCCAGTTCTGGATTGCTTCTACATAAGCCTCTTGAAAGCGTGAATCCATCTGCGGATCCAGGTAAATACGAGCAGAGGCCTGTGGCCACCTTCCTTCAGAATGCTGGTGACTATCTGTCTGGCTTAACTTAGGCAGTTGCCCTGTTTTCTCCCATTGGTCAATACTTTGTTGACCAATTTTTACTGACCGCTCTACTTGCTTCAGCGCTCCTTGGAAATCCCCGTTCAGATACCAGAGAAATCCGAAAGCAAGAGTGCATAAAAGCAAAACAATCCAAACCAGGCGCCAAAACAAACGCCAAACAAAAGAAAAGAAAGTCCCTATCAAACGAAAAAGCCAGCGCATGTCCCTCCACCTTTCTAGCAAATAAAAATTATTTTACTAAAAGAAGCTAAAAGAAAGCTAAATACTGACTTTTTCATCTTAACGTCCTACTATTTTTTTGAGTAACTGGATAGCTTTGTATTTTAAAGGAGATGGATGGTAACGGAAAGTACCTGCTTTGCGTACAATATAGCCATTAAAATTCTGTTTAAAACGCAAAACACCATCACTTCCATCAAAAATCCCTTGAATGCCTAGGAAGTTGTATTTAGGTATTCCACGTTTTATGCTTTCCAACATAACATATTTTTGAAGCAGTGCAGGGGAATAGAATTTATTAAACTCAGTGTAGGAACCACTAAAGAGGTAAGTCGTTTCCTGAGGCATATAAACAAATAAACTCCCGGCTAAAACAATATCTTCTTCTCCATATTTTTCAATCAAGTCTCGCGCTTCTGCTTTTCGAACTTCAAATGTTTCAAATTGACTAGAATATTCTCTCAGTTGATTTTGTTTTTTCTCAGAATGAGGATTTTTACTCAAATCAAGTCGCAACTTGTTCAAGTTTTCTTCTAGTTTACTTTGTTCACCTTGCAATTTGCTCATATAGTCCGAAAAATTTAAGCTTGCTATGAGAAACTCCGCTTGTTCTCCAAAAGTATCATAAAAATGCTCATAATATTCTAAACTTTTATCACTATATTCTCTACGTTCAGAGGTTTCTTTTGTTATATTCTTAAAAATCGATAGTTCTTCACGTTTTAACTTTTTCAACCGAATGCCAAAGGTTTCAGCCTTTTTCACCAAGGGTTTACCCTTTTTGCTAAAACTTTTAAGCAAACTCTTTTCAGTTAATTCAGTTAAATCTTTATAGTATAACCAATCTGGTTCTCCACCTGGGTAACCTCTTGTCAATCCATCAAATTGATAACCTAAATCAGTTAAACCTTGAATGACACTTTTTTTCTCAGCATCTATTGGATTACCTTGGCTATCAAAAGTTTGATAAGTTTCATAAGGTTTTACAAGCAGCTCTAATACACCATTTTGCTTGGCATATTCTTTTAACTCCGCATAAAAAACTGGAAGAGCATCTTGTTGGATATAAATCGGACCCGAATTGAGCTCCATATGCAGACCACCCAGCATGGGCAAGCTATAAACCAGAGCTGCAACTTGAATCTCTCCTCCTTGTTTCAAAGCAAGATAAACAATTCGAGCCCCTCTTTTTTCTAACAAGTCCCCCATCTGAACAGATTGCATAAAGGAACGAGAAGAAACCTGATCAGAATAAGTACGAAACTCTTCTTTCGTGAGTGTAGTTAGTGCCATATACTTACTTTCTATGTTTTTTTCTTAATGTTTTACGGAAATCAAGAGCAAGTCTTAACAGAGGATAGAGAGGATGGGTAGGAATTGTAAATTCACCCAAGTATTCTTCGATCGTTGGATTAAAATTAGCTTTAAAACGATAGAGTCCACCATCTAAAGCATTCTCGACGCCTCCTAAATTTTGCCATAAAATGCCACGTTCAAAGGAATATCGAGCTGTCTCATACCAAGTCAAAATAGGAGCTTTATAACGTCTAAAATCTTCATCCATTCCTGCGTATAGATTGACAGAAGTTTGTCCGAATTCTAAAGTCAAGGTAGCCGCTAAGGGAACTCTTGCTTGACCTGCATCCATATATTCCTGCAGGAAAGTCAATTCCTCTAACAAACGTTCTTTTTCCTTCTTCTGCGCTTCTACTTTTGAAGTTCGAGTCGAATCAGTAAAGGTCTCTTCCAAGGCTCTGTTTTTCGCTAACTGTTCTTCTAATTCTTGCGAACGTTTAGAGACATCCAAGGTTGCCAAGGTGATGTAGGCCTTGTCCTTAAAATTATCTAACAACTTTTTATAATAGGCTTCATTCCTCAAATGAATCTCTTTCCGCTTCTCGGTTTTTTTCATCAAAAAGGAAAAAGAGTCCAATAATTCAGTTCCACCAAATTGAATCTCTATCCCCTTATTCCGTGCTGTTCGAATAGCCTGTTTTGTTGACTTGGAAAGTTTATCTTCTTCAAAATTTTCCTTGTATATTTTCACCTGAATACGAGGTTGAATGGTGTCTCCCATTTCCTCTGTTTTTCCTGACCACCTTACTCCCATTTGTTGCAAACTATCAATAATAGCCAGATTTTCAGGAAATTCTGTTTTTTCCTGATTAATTAAACTTTGAGACAGGCAAATACTTGGGTCAAAAGTCACAAAAATAGCTCTCTTGCTACGAGCATAAGACTTAATGGACTGAATGACAAAACTCAAGAGTTCTGTATCTCCATAATCCAATATAGGTCCTCTTGGGACGTAAAACATTTTATAGCCTAACGGAAGAGTTCTAATCAAAATACTAGCTGTCGCCAGTAATTTTTCTTCCCTGTAAACACCAAACTTCTCATGTTGCCAATCAGACTTCACTTCTTCCCAAGCACTACTTTGTAATACATTGGCTAATTCATGTTCTTTGACAAACTGATCATATTCTAATGTGGGAATGCCAATTTGATAACGGTACATTTCCTACTCTCTTTCCTCCAATATCTTATTACTATTCTACTACTTTCGTTTGAAAAGTCTAGTGAAAACAGACTTCCATCATTGTTTTGAAGCCAAGAATAACTATAGATAGTGGTTCATTTATAAAAAACTAACTCAATCTCTCTTCTAATTTGAAATCGATTGGCAGGGTTGCTAGAAACCGTTCCAATTGTTTTTCCCAATAATACCACTCGTGAGTTCCAGCGCTATGGCTATAGGTCACATCAAAACCTAATTTTTTGAGATTTTTCACTGCTAGATTATTGGCTTCATACAAGAAATCCTGTTCGCCACACCACGCCCAAAGTTTGGTATTTTTATCCGATTTTTTAGCCAGACTTTCAAGAGAATAGGGACTAGTTGTCCAGTCTCTAATCTCTCCAAAAACACCTCTCCAGTAGGCTGGACTTCCCAGATTTTGGCTCTCAGGAGAAAAATCTTGAAAGCTGAGAGCACCTGAAAAACTAGCTGCATGAGAAAAACGATTTGTCGCAAGAGCCAATTTGAAACAGCCGTAGCCTCCCATGGAGAGACCAGCGATAAAGGTCTTTTCACGCTTACTGGTCATATTAGGGAAGAAGCGTTTCAAAACCTGTGGCAATTCCTCTGCTAGAGCCGTGTAGTAGTCAAAACCATATTGGGTATCGGTGTACCAACCGTTGCTGGTATTAGGCATAACAACAATGAGATTAGTAGCTCGAAGCAAGCGTTCTACATTGGTCCGCTTGAGCCAACTATTATGATTGCCAGACATCCCGTGCAAGAGGCACAAGACGGGAATATCTTCACACTCTGGTTCTTCCACTCGATTGGCATCAGGGTAGAGGACATTCACTCCCCACTCCATATCCAAAACTTGTGAGTAATACTCGATTTTCATTACTGCCATGATTTTCTCCTTCTATTTTCCGATAAGAAAAAGCCGAAACTAGACTTTATCTTTACTTATTTCAATGATTATTTTGCTTCCATGACTACTGGTAGAATAGCTGGACGACGCTTAGTTTGATCAAAGAGATACTTGGTCAGATTATCCCGAACCTTGCCTTTAAGATCTGCCCAGTCAAAGTCATCTCCTTGCAGATAGTCTTCTACCGTTTTGTTAATCAATTCTGAACTTTCACGGAGAATATCGCGACTCTTCTTGAGATAAACAAATCCACGCGTGTGAACACGGGCCTTGGCCACAATTTTCTTCTCACGACGGTTAACGGTGATTGCGACGATGAAAATACCGTCCTCTGACAAGACCTTACGGTCACGAAGGACTACATTACCAACATCACCGATAGCATTTCCGTCAATCAAGACATCCCCTGCCGAAACCGCACCAGCTGGGACAAAGTCTCCATTCTCATAAGCCATGCTGGTTCCCTTTTTAGGGATGAAAATGCGTTCTGGCAACATCCCAACTGCCATAGCAGCCTTAGCATGGGCATCCAACTCACGGTATTCCCCTTGAATCGGGAAGAGATGCTTGGGTTGCAAGAGATTGATCATCAACTGCAAATCACGCGCATTTCCATGTCCTGACACACGTAAGCTTTGGGTGATCAATTTGACAACACCGCCAGCTTGGTAAATCATGTTTTCCACACGCGCCATGACCGCTTCTTTGGCGATAGATGGAGTCGTTACGATATAGACCAAGTCACCGTCCTTGATTTCCACATAACGGTGACGACCAATTGACATCTTGCGAAGACCGTTGATTGGCTCACCCATACGACCTGTCTCAAGGATAATCAACTCATGGTCTTCAAAGCGAGACATATCTTTTGGCTTAATCAAAAGACTCTCGTTAGCTAGAGACAATTTCTTAAGGCGAATAGCAGTACGGACGATATTTTCAATATCGAATCCTGTCAAGACCACACGGCGGCCTGTTGCATCCGCAGCGTCAAACACCTGCTGGATACGAGAAAGGTTGCTAGCTACCGCTGCAACGATGATACGTCCCTCCCAATCAGAAATGGTTTGAGTGATTTCATCCCCAACTTCACTTTCGCTAGCCACTTGGATATTGCTGTCCGCATTGGCTGAATCACTGAGCAGAGCTAGAACTCCGTCACGACCGATTTCCGCCAAACGAGCAAAGTCTGTCGCATAAGATTCACTAGCTGTCTGGTCAAATTTGAAGTCACCTGTATAAACGATACTACCCTCAGCTGTCTTCAAGACAACACCCAGACTCTCTGGGATAGAGTGGGTCGTACGGAAGAAGGACACCACTGTCCCTCCAAAATCAATCTCCGTATCCTCATCGATAACATGGAAATCATTGAATTTCTTAACTGTGTCATTTCCCTTGACAAAGAGTTTTGCCAACTCAATGGTCAACTCAGAGCCGAATACAGGTACCTTGGCTTCAGCCAAGAGATAAGGCAGAGCACCAATGGCATCCGCATGACCGTGAGTCAAGAAGACCCCAGCGATACGGTCGCTATTTTCAAAAAGGTAGTCCATATTGGGAATGACCACATCCACCCCTAGTTGTTCATTTTCAGGATATTTTAGACCTGCATCCAAAACGAAAATAGACCCATTGATTTCAGCGATATACATATTTTTCCCGTTTTCACGTACACCACCAAGTGTTGTTAAACTGATATTACTCATTTTTCCTCCGAAAGCTTTGTTTATCTTGATTATAGGGTTGCTTACCCTCTTATTCTAAAAGCACTATTACTTTTATACTCTTCGAAAATCTCTTCAAACCACGTCAGCTTCGCCTTACCGTATGTATGGTTACTGACTTCGTCAGTTTCATCTACAACCTCAAAACCGTGTTTTGAGCTGACTTCGTCAGTTTTATCCACAACCTCAAAGCAGTGCTTTGAGCAACCTGCAACTAGCTTCCTAGTTTGCTCTCTGATTTTCATTGAGTATTAGCCGAATCTTTTCCTACCATTATACCATTTTTTTGATGATTTTCAAAATGAAGATTTGTTTTCAAAAAAGAGCTGGTTTCCCAACTCTTTCCTATCTGCTACTCTTTTTCCATCAAAAAGTCATAAATTTCTTGCACAGTTCCTAGTGCCATCATTTCTTGGTCTTTGACGGTTTGTTTGAGATTCTGGTAAATCTGACTTTCTCCGATTTCTCGCTTTGGCGCTTCTTTATTGACTGTCATGACCCCATCTTTGATGGTCACAAAGCCTAGCTCTTTAAAGACTTGAATCATCTTGACCAACAAGATTTGTTGGATATTGAGATAAGTAGCCAAATCTTTCAGCTTGTAGCGAATATCAAACTCTGGGAACTGGTAAATAGTCTTGTACAATTTGGCAAACTGATCTCTAGTCCCATAACCTGTCAGATAATAGGCCTTGTCAATATCATTTTTGAAATAGACAGCAGAAAAATTCTGCTCCTGAAAAATGGTCTTCAGCTGAGTAATATCCTCAGGAATGATTTTTACAACCACAGCATCACTATTTACTAAATTGGGCAGTTCCCCAGCAAAATCCAAGACTGGAACCCCTTCTGGCAAGACTGCATTCTTCCCACGGATGTTAAAAAGTTGAACACCCTCCACACGCGCATCCACCATCATCAACTGCAGGGCAGTTTGGCCATTCCATTGGTTGACAGACAATTTGACTGCCAGCTCTAGATTCTTGGTTTGGGAAAACTCTGTCGCCCATCTACCTTGGCCAAAGGCTACCACTTCAAAACTCTCCTCACCTTTGGAAATTTTCAACTTGAGATGGGCATTACCTGCCCCCATAGTACGGGCACTTTCGACCTGAAAATCCTTGATATAAAAGACAGGTTTCTGATTATCCATTCCAAAAGGTGCCAAGCGCTCAAAGTTCTTGACTGTTTCAAGACTCAAAGCCTCCAAATCCAGCTCTTCATCTAGATTTAACTTGTTCTTGCCACCAGCATCCGCGCCTTTTTCACGGACATAATCTTCCAAAACCTGAGATAAATCTGAGAGTTTCTCAACTTCCAGCGTCATGCCAGCCGCACCAGCATGGCCACCAAAGGCGATGAAGAGGTCTCGATGAGGATCCAGAGCCTCAAAAATATCGACCGCTTCCACACTACGAGCACTACCCTTGGCACGACCGTCTTCTATATTAAGAACAATAACTGTCTGCCCTAGTTCTTCCAACAAACGGCCAGCCACGATTCCTAGAACCCCAGGATTCCAGCCTTCCTTGGCCAAGACCTGAACCTTCTTCTCAGGATCCACCATGGTCTTGGCTTCTTCATAGATAGACTGAACGATTTCCTTGCGCTCTTCGTTTTTCTGGTGAATCATAAGGGCAATCTCATGCGCTTCCTCATCATCAAATCCAGTCAGCAAATCAATGGCAGGATTGGGATCATCCAAGCGGCCCAAGGCATTCAAACGAGGAGCAATCTGGAAACCAACCGTTTCTTCTGTTACTTCGTTGGCGGCAATCCCAGCCATATCCAGCATTTCTTGTAAACCAATGCGCTGAGTATGTCCCAACATTTCCAGACCATACTGAACCAAGATACGGTTCTCATCTGTCAAACTAACCATATCAGCAATGGTACCAATAGCGACCAAATCAAGCAATTCCACTTGTACTTCTTCTAACAGGGCACAAGCCAACTTGAAAGCAACTCCACAACCAGCCAAATATTTGAAAGGATAGTCCGCATCCGGATGTTCAGGATGAACGATGGCATAGGCATCTGGTAGGGTTTCAGGCATGGAATGATGGTCTGTCACAATGACATCTACTCCCATAGACTGAGCCAATGCAATAGCCTCATGACCAGCAACCCCATTGTCCACCGTCACAATCAAGGAAATCCCTTCTTGCTCGATAAAGTATTTATAAACACTAGCATTAGGGCCATAGCCATCGGTAAAACGATTTGGCAGGTAAACTCGGCACTCAGCACCAAGTTGTTCCAAACTTTCCTTCACAATCGAAGCCGAAGTCATGCCATCCGCATCGTAGTCTCCATAAACGAGAATATTTTCCCCTTCTTCAATGGCCTGACGAATCCGTTCCACTGCCTTGTCCATATCATGGAGCAGATAAGGGTCATGCAAATTCTCCAAGGAAGGTTCTAAAAACTTCTTCAGACTTTCTTGGTCCTGAATCCCTCTCTCAAACAACAACCGAGCCACCTCAGGACCCAGTCCAGCCTTCTTGGCTATCTTTGTAAAATCCGCATCTTCTACCTGCGGGGCAAACTGCCATTCATAAGTAGGTGTTATCAAAAAGACATCCACTCTTTCTAAGAATTCTATTGCTTCATTATAACATGATTTAGACGTTTTCTCTATCCAGATTGCTTTTTTATAAAATTTTAGTGAATTTTTTCAGATATGATTTGACAAGACAAATCTTTTGGTGCAGAATCATGTTATAAAATCTAATGCAAAGGAGACTCCTTATGGCTTTAGTAGAATTTGAACACGTCGAAAAATATTACGGAGACTACCACGCACTCCGCGACATCAATCTCCGTTTTGAAAAAGGACAAGTCGTTGTCCTACTCGGACCATCTGGTTCTGGAAAATCCACTCTTATCCGCACCATCAATGGTTTGGAGGCTGTTGACAAGGGAAGTCTTCTAGTCAATGGCCACCAAGTTGCTGGTGCCAGCCAGAAAGATTTGGTGCCTCTTCGTAAGGAAGTCGGCATGGTTTTCCAGCATTTTAACCTCTATCCGCATAAAACAGTGTTAGAAAACGTAACACTCGCACCCATAAAAGTTCTAGGAATTGATAAAAAAGAAGCTGAAAAAACAGCTCAAAAATATCTGGAATTTGTAAATATGTGGGATAAAAAAGAAGCTGAAAAAACAGCTCAAAAATATCTGGAATTTGTAAATATGTGGGATAAAAAAGATTCTTATCCAGCCATGCTGTCTGGTGGACAAAAGCAACGGATTGTCATTGCACGTGGACTCGCTATGCATCCTGAGCTTCTTCTCTTTGATGAACCAACATCTGCTCTTGACCCTGAAACCATCGGCGATGTTCTAGCGGTTATGCAAAAATTGGCCCACGATGGTATGAATATGATTGTCGTTACCCATGAAATGGGCTTTGCCCGTGAAGTTGCCGACCGCATCATTCTCCCTCCTTTGACCAACCAAATTGTCAACCTCATCAAGAACACCTCAACAGTCGCTATCATCTCTGGAGTGGACTTGATGTTTGTGACCAAGTCTTGGTCAGCACTTAACGGAAACTACATTCCAGCCTTTCTAGGCGCTGCCCTTCTCTACTTTTCTCTATGCTTCCCTGTTGCCCAGTTTGGTCGCAAGATGGAACAAGCTAATAAAAAAGCCTATTCACTTTAGGAGGTTACTATGGAATCCATTTTAGAAGTTTTGACCCCAGATAACCTAGTCTTTATCTTTAAAGGATTTGGCTTGACCCTCTACATTTCTCTGATTGCCATCGTCCTCTCTACCCTTATCGGTACGGTGCTAGCTGTCATGAGAAATGGCAAAAATCCTGTCTTGCGCATTATTTCCAGCATTTATATCGAATTTGTGCGCAACGTTCCCAACCTTCTCTGGATCTTTACTATCTTTTTAATTTTCAAGATGAAATCCACTCCAGCAGGAATCACTGCCTTCACACTCTTTACATCAGCGGCTTTAGCTGAGATTATCCGAGGCGGTCTCAATGCCGTAGCCAAGGGGCAGTACGAAGCAGGAATGTCACAAGGCTTCACTTCAGCCCAAATCCTCTACTACATCATTCTCCCACAAGCCATTCGTAAAATGCTGCCAGCCATCATTTCTCAGTTTGTAACCGTGATTAAGGATACCAGTCTCCTCTACTCTGTTATCGCCCTACAAGAACTCTTTGGAGCCAGCCAAATTCTCATGGGCCGTTATTTCGAACCAGAGCAGGTCTTCAGTCTTTATATACTGATTGCCCTCATCTACTTCAGCTTTAACCTAGCCATTTCTAGCCTGTCTCATATGCTAGCCAAACGTTGGCAACAAGCTGCAGAATAATACTCTTCGAAAATCTCTTCAAACCACGTCAGCTTCACCTTGCCGTATGTATGGTTACTGACTTCGTCAGTTTCATCTACAACCTCAAAACCATG
>NZ_VMMS01000001.1:7267-17208 GCF_013277315.1 Streptococcus sp. 2106 | reverse complement strand
GCTTTCTCTTCAGCTGTTAGCGGCTTGAGTTTGCTGGATTTACGTGGAGTTTGTGCTTGAGGATATATCTTCATGAGTCCTTGATAACCACTGTCAGCCAAGATTTTACCAGCTTGTCCGATATTTCTGCGACTCATTTTGAACAACTTCATATCATGACAATAGTTCACAGCGATCTCCAAAGAAACAATTCTCCCTTGACTTGTGACAATCGCTTGAGCCTTCATAGCGTGGCATTTCTTTTTACCAGAATCATTCGCTAATTGTTTTTTTAGGGCGATTGATTTTTACTTCCGTCGCATCAATCATTACCGTGTCCTCAGAACTGAGAGGAGGTCTTGAAATCGTAAAACCGCTTTGAACAAGAGTTACTTCAACCCATTGGCTCCGACGGAGTAAGTTGCTTTCGTGAATACCAAAATCAGCCGCAATTTGTTCATAAGTTCGATATTCTCGCACATATTGAAGAGTGGCCATAAGAAGGTCTTCTAGGCTTAATTTAGGTTTTCGTCCACCTTTTGCGTGTTTAAGTTGATAAGCTGTTTTTAATAGAGCTAACATCTCTTCAAAAGTGGTACGCTGAACACCAACAAGACGCTTAAATCGTGCATCAGTTAGTTGTTTACTTGCTTCATAATTCATAGAACTATTCTACCATATTTTGTTTCGCAGGAAGTCTATTATCAAAAGGTGTTGATATATGGGCTGTTTCAAGATTACTAAGGCATAAAGATATACAACAAATTATTCAAACTTACGGACATACTCTAAAAGAGGGTTATTGATAAATAGTATAGGAAGAGCCTTAAAATAAGGTTTTTTCTATTTATCGATTCCAGCAGGGGGTATGTAATTAGATACTATAGTAGATTGAAACTAGAATAGTGTATCTGGACTTCTAAAACATTACTAGAAATTGATTTGTCCTATTCCTATTTCATTTTACTATAAAAACCGCTCAACTGAGCGGTTTTCGTCTATTCATACCCTCTTACAGTACCCATGTTCGGATGGCATGGGCAACACCGGATTCGTCATTTGTTTTAGTGATGTATTTGGCGATTTTTTTGATTTCTGGATTTCCATTTTCCATGACAACGGGGTTCCCAACGACTTCCAGCATGGCACGGTCATTTTCTTCGTCACCGATAGCCATGGTTTGATTTTTGGTCAATCCGAGTTTTTCAGCTAGGTGAGTGATGGCTGACCCCTTGTCTACATTCTTTTTAAGGAGTTCGAGGTAGAAAGGAGCAGACTTGTTGATAGAGTAGCGTTCGTAAAATTCTGCTGGTATCTTTTCAATTGCAGCATCGAGAACCTCAGGCTCATCGATGAACATACACTTGACGATTTCCTTGTCAGCCATTTCTTCAGGTGTGCGGTAGAAGATAGGCATGTTGACGAGGGTTGATTCGTGCACAGTGTATGTTCCGATATTGCGATTGGCAGTATAGATACCGTCCTTAGTAATAGCATGCATGTGGACACCGAGCTTACGACTGAGAAATTCCATATCAAGATAATCCTCATAAGTCAAGGATTCGCTGATAATCTCATGCCCTGTAGCAGTTTCTTGGACAAGGGCACCATTGAAGGTCACAACATAGTCACCCTCGTCTCTCAACTGCAAGTCGTCCAGAAGTTTGGCAACACCTGCGATAGGGCGGCCAGTTGCAATGACGACTTTGACACCAGCTTCTTTGGCATCTTGGATGGCAGAAAAGACTTCAGGAGTAATCTCCTTTTGACTGTTGACTAGGGTTCCGTCAATATCGACAGCGATTAGTTTAATACTCATAAAATTCCTCTTCTAGTTTTTATTTGGGGTAAAATGATCGTTCTCAATCAAGTGTAAAAATTGCTGGGTAATGCTTGCAAAGATGCTGTTTTGGTCCAACATTTCTTTTGGAAAATAAAAGCGATTATCTCCGTGGCGACTGCCAGCAAGGGATTGGACGATAGGAGACAGGCTAGAGAGTTCGGCCAGTTGACCATTTTTTTGTAAAATCTCAATCTGTGTCCGTGGATTTTCAGATTCGGGACGATAGATATCATAAGGGAGGTCAAAATTCTTATGAATGGCAGTGTAGTAGTCGGGATCAAAGCCGATATCCTCAACCAATTTTCTCATGCTAGCGAGTTGGTCTTGGTCCTCTTGTGAAAAGGTAATGGATTTAAAGACCTTGCGGTTGACAAAGCGTTGCGACAAGTCTGCAAGAATCTTGTCAGGACTGGTCATCCAAAGCTGGAAGTAGGTATTCATCACGCCATCATCCAGAGCCAGATAGTCAGTCAAGGTCACATTTTTTTCGAAGAAAGGCAGGAGGTGTGGAGAAGTTCGGGCAAAGAAATCCTTGTCCTCAGGATAGAGTTCCTTGGCGCGTTTGAGAAGATTCTGTAGGAGAACTTCCATGGCGCGTGTTGCGGGGTGGAAATAAACCTGCATGTACATCTGGTAGCGACTGAGGACGTAGTCTTCGATGGCGTGCATGCCATTGCGCTGAAAGGCGATACCATTTTCGACAGGACGAATGACTCGGAGGATGCGAGTCAGGTCAAATTCCCCATAGGATGCTCCTGTAAAATAGGAGTCACGCAAGAGATAGTCCATGCGGTCTGCATCAATCTGGCTAGAAATGAGTTGTACGACCTGCTTGTTAGAATAGGTATGGTCGATGACACTGGCAACCTTTTCTGGAAAGTCTGGCGCTACTTGCAGCAAGACTTGGTGAATCTCTGTCTCAGGACTTTGGATAATCTCCTGAGTGATGGTTTCATGGTCTGTATCAAAGAGATGTTCAAAAGTATGGGAGTAGGCACCATGACCCAGGTCATGGAGGAGAGCAGCGGTCATGGTCAAGAGAGACTCAGCAGGATCCCATTCTTCAGGATATTTTTCTTCAAAAATCTCCGTGATGCGTCGAGCAATCTCATAGACTCCAAGACAATGAGAGAAGCGACTGTGTTCTCCACCGTGGAAGGTATAACTGGAAGTTCCCAGTTGTTTGATCCGGCGCAAACGCTGAAATTCTTTTGTATTAATCAAGTCATAGATGATTTGATTATTGACATGGATGTAGTTGTGAACTGGGTCACGGAATACTTTTTCGTTCATATGACCATTATAGCAAAAAGCTAGAGTTTTTGGTAAAATAGTAGGACAAGAGACAAGAAAGAGGACTTGATGTGAAGATTCGGATGCGAAATACGATTCAGTTTGATGAGCAGCTGGAAGTGATTGACCAGCTTTATGATGTAGAAGTGCATGAAAAGGGAGATTATAGCTACCTGCTTTTCTATAATGAGGAAAAGGAAAAAGTGGTGATTAAATTTCATGGTCAAGAACTGGTGATGAGCCGATTTTCCAATCCCAAGACCATTATGCGCTTTCTAAAGGATAGTGATAGTTTAGCCTATATTCCTACACCAATGGGCATGCAGGAGTTTATCATCCAAACGAACCATTATCAAGTTAATGGGCAAAAGATTCATTTAGACTATCAACTACAAAATCAAGAGGGACATCCCTTTGCCAGCTATCAATTGGAAATTACTTGGGGCTAGTCTCTTGTTTTTTCAAATTTAGCTCGCTATCTTCTTGGATTGGCTTCCTAGTGTGGTAGATTAGGCTAATTTTTGGTATAATAAAAGTTATGGAAATTGAAAAAACCAATCGTATGAATGCGCTCTTTGAATTTTATGCAGCGCTTTTGACAGATAAGCAAATGAATTATATAGAGCTCTACTACGCTGATGATTACAGCCTTGCTGAGATTGCCGAGGAGTTCGGCGTTAGTCGTCAGGCTGTCTATGACAATATCAAACGGACAGAAAAGATTCTGGAAGATTATGAGATGAAATTGCACATGTACTCGGACTACATTGTCCGCAGTCAGATTTTTGACCAGATTTTGGAGCGCTATCCCAAGGATGACTTTCTGCAGGAGCAGATAGACATTTTAACAAGCATTGATAATAGAGAATAAGAGGAAGAAAAATGGCATTTGAAAGTTTAACAGAACGTTTGCAGAACGTCTTTAAAAATCTACGTAAAAAAGGAAAAATCTCTGAATCTGATGTCCAAGAGGCAACCAAAGAAATTCGCTTGGCCT
Source organism: Streptococcus sp. 2106 (assembly GCF_013277315.1). Taxonomy (NCBI): domain Bacteria; kingdom Bacillati; phylum Bacillota; class Bacilli; order Lactobacillales; family Streptococcaceae; genus Streptococcus; species Streptococcus sp. 2106. The sequence continues at coordinate 13,096 of NZ_VMMS01000001.1, read as the reverse complement.
TGCTTGAGGCCGACGTTGCCTTGCCTGTTGTAAAGGACTTTATCAAGAAAGTTCGTGAGCGTGCAGTCGGGCATGAGGTCATTGATACCCTTAATTCTGCGCAACAAATTATTAAAATCGTTGATGAGGAACTGACAACCGTTTTAGGTTCTGATACAGCAGAAATTATCAAGTCACCTAAGATTCCAACCATCATCATGATGGTCGGTTTGCAGGGGGCTGGTAAAACAACTTTTGCTGGTAAATTGGCCAACAAACTCAAGAAAGAAGAAAATGCTCGTCCTTTGATGATTGCGGCGGATATCTATCGTCCAGCTGCCATTGATCAGCTTAAGGCCTTGGGGCAACAAATTGATGTGCCTGTCTTTGCACTTGGAACAGAAGTACCAGCTGTTGAGATTGTACGTCAAGGCTTGGAGCAAGCCCAAGCCAATCACAACGACTATGTCTTGATTGATACGGCAGGTCGTTTGCAGATTGATGAGCTTCTGATGAATGAGCTTCGTGATGTAAAAGCATTGGCTCAACCAAATGAAATTTTGCTCGTGGTTGATGCCATGATTGGTCAGGAAGCAGCCAATGTTGCGCGTGAGTTTAATGCTCAGTTGGAAGTGACTGGGGTTATCCTTACTAAGATTGACGGGGACACTCGTGGTGGTGCGGCTCTATCTGTTCGTCACATTACTGGAAAACCAATCAAGTTCACTGGTACAGGTGAAAAGATTACGGACATTGAGACCTTCCACCCAGATCGCATGTCTAGCCGTATCCTTGGTATGGGGGATATGCTCACTTTGATTGAGAAAGCTTCTCAGGAATACGATGAGCAAAAAGCCCTTGAAATGGCTGAGAAGATGCGTGAAAACACCTTTGATTTCAATGATTTCATCGATCAGTTGGATCAGGTGCAAAACATGGGGCCAATGGAAGACTTGCTCAAGATGATTCCAGGTATGGCTAACAACCCAGCCCTTCAAAACATGAAGGTAGATGAGCGTCAGATTGCTCGTAAACGTGCCATTGTGTCTTCCATGACACCTGAAGAACGTGAAAATCCAGATTTGTTAAATCCAAGCCGTCGCCGTCGTATCGCTGCTGGTTCTGGAAATACCTTTGTCGAAGTTAATAAATTCATTAAAGACTTTAACCAGGCTAAACAGCTCATGCAGGGTGTTATGTCTGGCGACATGAACAAGATGATGAAGCAAATGGGAATCAATCCAAACAACCTTCCTAAAAATATGCCAAATATGGGAGGAGTGGATATGTCTGCCCTTGAAGGAATGATGGGACAAGGTGGTATGCCTGACTTATCAGCTCTCGGAGGAGCAGGAATGCCAGATATGAGCCAAATGTTTGGTGGCGGACTCAAAGGTAAAATCGGTGAATTTGCCATGAAACAGTCCATGAAACGCATGGCGAATAAAATGAAAAAAGCGAAGAAGAAACGCAAGTAAGACAAGGGAAGGCCGCAGGGCTTTCCTTTTTTATACTCTTCGAAAATCTCTTCAAACCACGTCAACGTCGCCTTACCGTATATATGTGACTGACNNAAACAGTGTTTTGAGCAGCATACGGCTAGCTTCCTCTTTGATTTTCATTGAGTATTAGAAAGAAGAAAAAAAGTCTATTTTGAATTTGCAAAGAATGATATAATAGTAGAAATAGTCTAACAAGGAGGAATTATGGAAATTGATAATCGATCAATTCGTCTTGGAGATGAGTTAAAGAAAGAATTGAAATCAGAGAGCCGAGTCAAGATTGCAGCAGCAACCTTTTCTATGTTTGCTTATCAGCAGTTGAAAGAGGAATTGGAGAATATAGAAGAGTTAAAATTTATTTTTACAAATCCGACTTTTATAACAGATGAAACCAAAACATATTTCCGTGAATATACGATACCCAAAAAAGAACGGGAACAATCGATCTTTGGTGGCAAGTATGAACTGAAATTGATGAATGAGCTGACCCAAAAAGCGATTGCTCGTGAATGTGCTGATTGGATCCGAAGAAAAGCGCAATTCAAATCGATTAATATTGAAACAGATGAAATGCCAAATGGTATTCGAATTGAAAATTCGGATGATGTAGTGGCAGTAGATCGTTTGAAAAACTTTGATCGCAAAGAATTAGGATATGAAGCTTCTCTATTTAAAACGAGTAGAAACCTCTATCATGCACCACTTAGTTTAAATTATTTAGATGAATTTGATAATCTTTGGGAAGAAGATGATTATTTTCGTGATGTTACAGAAGAGTTTTTGGAGAATTTAAACCTAGCTCATAAAGAACATTCTCCTGAGTTCGTTTACTATGTGATGCTATATAATTTATTCAATGAATTTTTAGAAGATATAAATGAAGACTTTTTACCCAATGAAGGGGTTGGCTATAAAGAAAGTAAAATTTGGGGGCTGTTATATGATTTCCAAAAGGATGCAGTAAAATCGATCATTTCTAAATTAGAAAAATTTAATGGATGTATTCTAGCGGATTCGGTTGGTCTAGGGAAGACTTATACAGCTTTAGCGGTCATGACTTATTATGCTTATCGAGGAAAACGTATTTTAGTACTTTGTCCTAAAAAGTTAGAAAATAACTGGAATATGTATCGTCATGATTATGTAAATAATCCAATTTATGATAGACATTTGCTTTATGACGTGCTTTATCATACAGATCTTAGTAGAGATAAAGGACACTCTAATGGAATTGATCTGTCCTTAAATAATTGGCATACTTATGATTTGGTTGTTATTGATGAGTCCCATAATTTTAGAAATGGAGGCTCTAGCGAAAATGACTTATCCGAGGGAAGAGAAAATCGATACAGCCGTTTAATGAATCGCATCATAAAGTCTGGTGTTCCTACAAAGGTACTCATGCTATCAGCCACACCTGTTAATAATCGCTTTAATGATTTGAAAAATCAAATTGCTTTAGCCTATGAGGGAGATACGGATCAAATTGATAGTAAATTAGAAACAAAATCATCTATAAACGATATTTTCAGAAATGCTCAATCTGCTTATAATAAGTGGGCTGATCTACCTGCAGAAGAGAGAACAACAGATAAATTGCTATCTACATTAGATTTTGATTTCTTTAAAGTACTAGATAGTGTAACAATAGCCAGAAGTAGAAAACATATTCGCGAATTTTATGATAGAGAAGCTATTGGAGAATTTCCGCAGCGCTTAAAACCTCTTAATTTTGAACCTGATTTAACGGTTTCAAATCTCGGAATTACCTATAAAAAATTATATCATTTACTTGATAAACTACAGTTGACTATCTATCAACCATCAATACATATTTACCCATCAAAGAGAGCTAAATACGATAAAAGTAAAGAAGGGATAATAGGGAATTTAACTCAGTTTGGTCGTGAGTCTGGTATCAAAAAACTGATGATGATTAACCTGCTCAAACGTTTAGAAAGTTCTGTTGCAGCTTTTCGATATACTTTAATAGATGTTGTTAAAGATTATGTAGAAAAGACCTTAAAGGCTATCGAGGAATATGAATTAACAGGCTTGGATCATTTATCTCTTGATTCTCATCTTGATGAAGATGATTTTGATTTGGAAGATAGTAATTTCGAGTTCTCTATTGGTAAGAAAAATCGTATTGCTTTACAAGATATGGATTATCGTAGTTGGAAGGTCGAGTTAGAACAAGATTTTGCAGTATTGATAGAGCTAGAAGATCTAATCAGTAAAATAACGCCACAAGAAGACCAAAAACTTCAGACTCTTTTTACCTTGATAGATGAGAAACTAACAAATCCAATCAATGTTGGTAATAAAAAGTTGATTATTTTCTCCGCATTTGCGACAACAACGAACTACCTTTATAAACATATTAGTCAGTATGTCTTGGATAAGTATGGTCTTTACACTGCTCAGATTTCAGGTACAAAAGGCTTTGCAACAACTTTGGAAACTAAAAATAAAGACCTCAATTCTTTATTAACTTATTTCTCTCCTAAATCAAAATCTCGTGATGTTCTGTTTCCTGGTGATGAGAGTGAGATTGATCTTTTAATTGCAACAGATGTGATTTCCGAAGGTCAAAACTTGCAAGATGCAGACATGATGGTCAATTACGATATCCACTGGAATCCTGTCCGTATTGTTCAACGATTTGGTCGTGTGAATCGAATTGGTAGTCAAAATAAATACATTCAATTGGTTAACTTTTGGCCAAACCTTGAGTTAGATGAATATATCGATCTTAAGTCTAGGGTTGAATCGAGGATGAAAATTTCTGTCTTGACTTCAACAGCTGATGATAATGTTTTATCTAGTGAAGAAATAGAGGATAATAATTATCGAAGAAAACAATTAGAACGTCTTAGAGATGAAGTGGTCGATTTAGAGGAGATGAATGATGGTATTTCCATTATGGATTTGGGATTAGAAGATTATCGCATAGACCTTCTTAAGTATTTGGAAGAACATCCTGAGTTAGAAAGAGTTCCAAAAGGATTGCAAGCTATTTTACCTGCCTCCAATAAAGAATCAGAAGGTGTCATTTTCGTCCTAAAAAATAAAGATCAGATAAAAGGAAAAAATAATCAAAATCAGCTTCATCCATATTATATCCTCTACATCAATAGAAATGGAGAACTACTGTTATCTCCGTCTGAAAGCAAGAAAATATTGGAGCACCTCAGTAGCATTTGTCGGGGTCAAAGTAAACCGTTGAGTCATGTGGTAGACAAGTTCAATCGTCAAACAAAAGATGGTAAAGAAATGGTTGTTTATTCGGAATTGCTTCAAGAGGCAATCGATCAACTAATGGAACATGATCAGATCTCAACGATGGATGCCCTATTTAACTTTGGATCTGTTGACTTGATGAATACCAGCATTGAGGGAATGGATGATTTTGAGTTAATTTGTTTCTTTATATTGATGAAAGGGGATTATGATGATTAGATTTCCGTCCTATACAGCCTTATCAAAACCTCACCTTCTCTATAGACCTCATAAAAAGGGAAATAGTGATTTTTTTGATAATCTTAATGTTTCTGTGAAAGATAAGAAAGATTTAAGAGAACAGATTAGAGCAATTCAAATTACTCATCAGATTGATACAAGTACCACTAATATTCCTGCTGGAAAAAAAGTGAAGCAAATCATGGTTTTAGAAATAGAACTTGAACAAATGGATGATTCCTTAACTTTATTAGAACAGCTAGATATAAGATTAGGGATTTACACAGTCTTTGTATTAAAATATCCACAAGGTCAAGAAGAACTTCTTATTCATTATAAAGAACCATTAAGTCAAGAAAAGGATGGCAAGCACTTTAAGATTGTCCGTCGCTTTCAGACGAATGATGATGTAAGCATTGACTTTGAGGGAAATGATTTAGATGATGTTTATGAGAGTTTTGTAAAAGAAACTGGTAAGAAAGAATTACAAGTTTTAGAAACAAGTAATCTTAGAAACTCTATTGAACTCAGTGACCAATTAGATAAATTAGAAAAAAAGGCACAGCAGCTAAAGAAAAAGATGTATTCTGAAAAATCAATGAGAAAACAAATGGAAATAAAAAGAGACTATCAGGCTACATTGAAAGAAATAGAAGCTTTAAAGAAGCAAAATTGATTGTAAATTTTGACAAAGGAAAATCAGAAATTGAGATTAGGGAACACTTTTGATTTCAACCCCTATTTTTGATAAAATGAAGCTGTAATTTATTAAAAATTAAGTATTACAAAGATAGGATAAGCCAACTTAATTTTTTATAAAATTAAAATTACAAAAGCTTGACAAAGCTAAGAAAGGATACTACCATGAGCACAGCACAGCACAGCA
>NZ_VMMS01000001.1:0-7219 GCF_013277315.1 Streptococcus sp. 2106 | reverse complement strand
CACAGCACAGCACAGCACACAGGTGAAAACTCTGGACTTGAGAAATTAACTCTCACTTCAAAAGATGTTTTTACAGATAATATTTCAAAAATTGGTCAACTTTTTCCTGAAGTTCTGACGGAAAAGAGGGATGAATACGGCAGATTACGTTCTGCGATTGACTTTGAGAAGCTTAAACAGTTTTTATCAGAGGAAATTGTGGATGGTCGAGAATCCTATGAGTTTACTTGGGTTGGAAAGCGTGAAGCTATTGCAGAAGCTGGACGACCAACTACCAAAACCTTAAGACCAGATCTTGATGAAAGTGTTGACTTTGAAAACAGTGAAAATGTCTTTATTACTGGAGATAATTTAGAAGTCTTAAAAATTTTACAAGAATCCTATCTAGGAAAAATCGATATGATTTATATCGATCCACCCTATAATACAGGAAAAGACTTTGTATATTCTGATAAGTTCCAAAAAACAGACGAAGAGTTGAAGGAAGAGATGGAACTTTTGGATGAAGAAGGACGCCAGGTAGTTGGGCTTACAAAAAACGAAAAGACTTCGGCCCGTTACCACTCAGACTGGCTCAATATGATGTATCCACGCCTGCGCTTAGCAAGAAATCTCCTCAAAGATTCAGGTGTTATCTTTATCTCTATTGATGATAATGAGCAAGCGAATCTTAAAGCTATCTGTGATGAGATATTTGGGGAAGAGAATTTTAAAGCAGGTGTAATTTGGAATAATAAATACACAGTTTCAAATGATACTGATATTTCGTACCAACACGAGAGTATATTAATTTACTCAAAAAATAGAAATTTTGGACAATTAAATTTATTACCACGTACTGAAAAACAAAATAAAAGTTATAAAAACAGGGATGATGACCCAAGAGGTCCGTGGAAATCCACCCCGATTCATGCTAGGAGTGGTAGCTTATCAAGTATTTATACTATTAGATTTCCTAACGGAATCGAATGGACTTCTCCACAAGGAACCTATCCTCGATATTCCAAAAGCAAATTAGAAGATTTATACAATGATAATAGACTTTATTTTAATAAGAATGGAGGAGTAGATAAAAAAACATTTTTATCAGAGGTTAGAGATGGTGTAACAGTTGGAACCCTTTGGAATTATGAAGAAGTGGGACATTCACATGGTAACAATGAAGAATTAGCATTATTAATTAAGAAGGGAATGTTTAATGACCCTAAGGGAACTAAGTTATTAAGAAAAATTTTGAAGATTGGAAGTAAGAAAGATTCTATTGTATTAGATTTTTTCGGTGGCTCTGGTACTACTGCAGACGCAGTCATGCAGCTGAATGCTGAAGATGGTGGAAATCGTAAGTTTATCTTGTGTACGTTGGATGAGGAAGTAGCTGATAAGTCTGCTGCTAAAGAAGCAGGTTATGAAACCATTGACCAGATTTCTCGTGAGAGGATTCGTCGTGCTGCTGCAAAGATTCAGGAGGAGCATCCTGAGTTGGTTGGCAAGCAAGACTTTGGATTTAAGGCTTACAAACTAGATTCTTCTAATTTCAAAGATGTTTCAGCTCGACCAGATCAATTTATCCAAGGAGAACTTTTTGATAGTGTATCCAATATCAAGGAAGGACGTACTGGCCTCGACTTACTTTTCCAAGTTATGCTGACATGGGGAATGGAATTGTCACTAGCTATTGATCTGGAGAAAGTAGCAGGAGCGGAAGTCTATGATGTAGATCAAGGATCACTCATGGCTTGTTTTGAAGATGAAATATCAGAAGAAGTCATCCGTCATATCGCTCAAGCACAACCACTCCGTGCTGTTTTCCGAGATAGCTCATTTGCCAATTCAGCAGATAAGATTAACGTAAGTGAAATCTTCAAAGAATTGTCACCTCATACAAAAGTGAAGGTGGTGTAGGCTATGAGTGAATACAATGTAAAACATTTAGAGATGATACAAGCTATTATTGAACGGATGGGTAATAATTCTTTTGTCATTAAAGGATGGTCGTTTACTTCCATAGGTGCCTTGTTCGCATTTTGGTTTAGTAATACCAGTATGTGGTATATACTTCTTTTAAATTTTTGTGTGACTATCTTATTCTGGTTTCATGATGCTTATTATTTGTCGTTAGAACGACAATTTAGACGTTTATACGATGAGGTAAGATTAAGTGATATAGAAACAGATTTTAGAATGACTCCAAAACAAGAAGAGGGGGATTTTCTGATAGCTCTATTTCGTCCCATTTTAAAGTATACCTATGGTTTAATAGTTATTGCTACATTGATTCTTTTAATTGTTTTTAGATAAGTGAGGAAAGTATGAAGAGACAAGTATTTTTTAGCTTTCACTATAGTAATGATAACTGGCGAGCATCACAAGTTAGAAATATGGGGAGAGTATCAGGTGAATCTACTTTTTCAGATAATGAATGGGAAGAAGTAAAATTAAAATCTGATGCAATGATAGAATTATGGATAGATAAACAAATGGCAAAGCGTTCATGTGTGGTTGTTTTGATTGGTGAGAACACCGCTGGACGTAAATGGATTAACTATGAGATTAAAAAAGCAATTGAGCTGGATAAAGGAATCGTAGGGATATATATTCATAATTTAAAGGATATATTTGGAAATCAAAATAATCAAGGACGAAATCCATTTGACGATTTTAAATTTTCACGAACTGGCAGATCGTTATCCAGTTATATCCGTTGTTATAAATCTCCATTCTCTACTTCAAAGTATGTTTATGAAGATATTGAAAGTAACATGGAGGAATTGATAGAGTATGCTATTTCTCATAGACCATCAACATGGTAGCTAATATTATTAGTAATAGAACAAATAGTAGATATCAAAGGTATATAATATTGAAATTTTGTGATATTTGTAAACAGTTAACAAAGTGTTAATTATATATAATTACTCTAAAAAGATAAGAATTTAAGAAAATAAATTATGAAACTACAATTTAAAAAACAACAATTTCAGTTGGATGCGGTTAGTGTCATTGCAGATTTATTTCAAGGGCAAGCCAAACATACTGGAGTTCAGTATATGGCGGATCCAGGTCGTCTCAAGTCAGATGAGGTAGATTTGGTTTTAGATGCTTATCGAAATGCGCCGATTCAATTGAGTCAAGCAAGTGTACGAGAAAATGTTCATACTATGCAAACTCGTTATGGTTTACGTCCTTCTGATAAACTTTCTATTGATATGATAGCTGGACGAGAAGCTTACAATTTTTCAATAGAGATGGAGACGGGAACAGGGAAGACCTACACTTATATCCGTACAATTATGGAGTTGAATAAACGCTATGGCTGGCTTAAATTTGTCATTGTCGTTCCAAGTGTAGCCATTCGTGAAGGAGTTCTCAAATCTCTACAGATCATGTCAAGCCACTTTCAGATGGAGTATGGCAAACAACCACGCTATTTTGTCTACGATTCTTCACGTTTAGGTGATTTGGATAGTTTTGCCAATTCGTCAGACCTTCAAATTATGGTCATCAACTCTCAAGCCTTTAATGCAAAAGGCAAAGATGCGCGACGGATTCATTCTGAACAGGAAAGTTTCCGTTGGCGCCGTCCAATTGATGTCTTGGCAGCTATGAATCCGATTATGATTATTGATGAACCTCAGTCTGTTGAAGGGAAACAAACCAAGGAAAGACTAAAAGATTTCAAGCCATTGTTTACGCTACGTTATTCGGCTACCCATAAAGAAAAACATGATATGGTTTATAGATTGGATGCCATGGATGCTTACAATCAAAAATTAGTGAAGAAGCTTGCGGTTAAGGCTATTGAACAAACTGGTACGACTGGGACACAAGGCTATCTTTATCTACAAGAAATCATTCCACAAAAAGCAGGAGCACCCAAAGCAAAAATTGAGTTTGAAGTAAAAACGCAGTCAGGTGTCAAAAGGAAATTGAAGGTAGTGGAAGAACCCTTTGATTTGTACGCTGAATCAGGGAATTTATCTGCTTATAAAGGAATGACCCTTAGTCACTTTGATGCAAGAGAGAACAAACTTCAAGTTGGTGTGACGCAAGAACTTCATGTTGGTGAAGTGATAGGGGAAGTGGATGAGTCGAGCATCAGAAGAATTCAAATCCGAGAGACTATAAAAAGTCATCTCGAAAAAGAAAGTAAACTGTACAATCGAAGAATTAAAGTATTATCCCTATTTTTCATCGATGAAGTGGCCAAGTATAAGCAATATGATGAACATAATGATGCCTATAATGGAGAATACGCTCAGATTTTTGAAGAAGAATATCGAAATCAAGTAAACCAGTTTATCCGAACACAGGAACCAACTCCTTATCGTAGGTATTTGGAGGCTAATCTTGAGGGAAATTCAGTTCATGCTGGTTACTTTTCGGTAGATAAAGTGAAGAAGTCAGATAAGACCATTTTCGTAGATTATAAATCTGCCAGTGAAAAGAAAAGTAATCTTTCAAATGACACCGATGCCTATGACTTGATTATGAAGGACAAGGAGCGTTTGTTGAGCTTTGAAGAGCCAGTTCGTTTCCTATTTTCTCACTCAGCTCTAAAAGAGGGATGGGATAATCCTAATGTCTTTCAAATCTGTACGCTGAAGCAATCTTCAGCAGAAACCCGTAAACGTCAAGAAATCGGTCGTGGTATGCGTTTGGCAGTTGACCAAAACGGAATTCGTCAGGATTTTGAACTTTTAGGAACTGACGTTCATGAAATCAATAAACTGACAGTAATTGCAAATGAAAGTTATGATCAATTTGCTCGGAGTCTACAAGAAGAAATCAAAGAACTTTTAGCAGATCGTCCTGCAAAAGTGGATGTTGCTCTCTTTACGAATAAAGTTCTAACGAATCAAGAAGGACAAACAAGACGTATTACCAAGGAACAAGCAGATTCGATTCACTTTAATTTGATCCGACAAGGCTATATAGACCGTGAAGGACAATTAACCACAGAATATTTTACTGCAAAAGAAAATCATCAGTTACAACTGTCTGAAACACTAGCAGGTTATGAGGATAAGCTGGTAGAGATATTGGAGAGCGTTTATCATGCTGGACAGTATGAAATTGAAAATGCCAATAATGCGGTAATTCAATTCTCAAATGAGGTCAATCAAGAAAATATTGCCCGAAAAGAATTTTTAAATCTCTGGAAGCAAATCAATCGTAAGACGAGTTATCAAGTAGAGTTTGATGATGCGGAATTAGTAAAACATTCGGTTGACTATATCAATGAGAAATTAGTCGTTAGCAAACCAAGCTTTCATATAACTCAAGCAAGCGCTACTGAGATGAGTAAGGAAGAAGGTCTCCATCTCACAGTAGCTGAGAATGATCGTCAGCAAGAATATCTAACGGATTCGCAGATTATGACCAAATATGATTTACTAGGGGAAATTGCTGAACAGACTGGTTTAACTCGTAAATTGGTTGCGGAAATATTAAGTAAAATCTATGTCTACCAATTTGACAAGTTTAAACAAAATCCTGAAGAGTTTATTCTTAAGGTTTCAAAGCTCATTAATGAACAAAAAGCAAGTCAAATTATCAAGCATATCCAGTATAATGTGTTAAATGAAGAGTATGATATGGACTTGTTTTATGACAATCCTGAAACTGCTAACAGATCAGATGATCACTTACTTGAATCCAAAAAAGGGATTTACAATTTTGTAAAAGTTGATTCCAATACGGAGAAGACCTTTAAAGAATCGTTGGAACAATACGAGGATGTTCGTGTTTATGTGAAGCTACCAGGGAAGTTCAGTATTGCGACTCCGCTTGGGAACTATAACCCTGACTGGGCAATCGCCTTCCGTGAAGGTAGTGTCAAACATATCTATTTTGTTGCAGAAACGAAAGGATCTATGTCTAGTCTTCAATTAAAACAAGCTGAGCAAGCAAAAATTTCCTGTGCGCGTGCTCATTTTAAAGCGTTAGCTCAAGCTGGATTGATTAATGATCAGCACATCTATGATGTGGTTTCAAGTTATGAGGAATTATTAAATATTGTAAGATAGGGAGGTAAAAGAAATGGAATTTATTGTATATCGTAAGGGAAGAGAAGTAGCTGTTTTTCAACGTAGGAGTGATGCAGAGAGATATGTGCACTCTAGAACTGGATTTTTTGGTGAACCAGATGCTTACTATCAGATTGAACAAAGAGGTTGTTATTTGACAGAAGCAGCTGTAACTTACAAGGGATTGGCAGATGACTGTGATGAATTGATGACTTTGCGAAAATTCAGGGATTCTTATCTAGCTTTTAAAGATGGTGGTCAGGAGGAAATTGAATCCTACTATAAGATGGCTCCTCAGATTGTTGCCAAGTTAGAAGAACATTCAAATCGTGAGGAAATACTAGAGTCTATCTGGTCAGGACTTGTCTTACCTTGTGTTTCCTTGATTAAAATAGGAGAGAATCAAACTTGCCATCAATTGTATAAAACATATACACTAGAATTGTCTCAAAAAGTGGTCCAATAAAACGAGTAGAGTATAGGAAAAGAGTTCGGGTCCTCGCTAACTTGTATAGTGAAGAGACCCCCTATTCTATTTAGATCCCCAATACCAAAACAAATGTGTCAAACTAATCACTAATAGAACATACTTGGAAGATTTTGAATGGAATGATGAAGATACAAAGGAAGCCAATTTCTCTAGCTGGCTTGATGAAATGGTAGGATTGTAAGGGGGGATTTTTACCCCTAGGGTTTTAAGAGTATATATAATTAAGATAAACTAAAAAGACTAACACAAAAAAAGAAAGTAGAGAAAAGAAAATGAAGTTATTAAAGGGTTTGGGCTTTGCCTTGGTATTGTTTTACATGGTTATATTTATTGGAGTAAACTTTGTGACTGTTGGGGTTGATAATGATAAAAAAGAAGAAACAACAAAAGAGATACAAAGGTATGAATTGTTAGACTAGACTAAAATCAAAAAGCATTATATAATAGTAATATGAAATCAACTAAAGAAGAAATCCAAGCTATCAAAACACTTTTAAAAGACTCTAGTACAGCTAAATATCATAAACGCCTTCAAATCGTTCTATTTCGTCTGATGGGTAAATCTTATAAAGAGATTATAGAGCTTTTAGACTGTAATCAAACAACGATTTGGCCAACTGTAAAAAAATATGAGGAGTTCGGACGCGATTCTCTCCTTCAAGAAATACGTGGTGGTCGTAACCATGCATATATGACAATTGAG